>JBKKBS010000442.1:0-23277 GCA_046713815.1 Tepidiformaceae bacterium | reverse complement strand
GCAGTCGCTCCGCCGCTTTCACCGCCGCGCGCACGACCGCCCCGCAACTGATCCCGACGAAGAGGCCTTCCTTCTGTGTCAGCTCCTTCGAAGCGTTGAAGCTCGACGCGGAGTCGACCACAATCTTTCCGTCGAGCACCGTCTCGTCGAAGATCTCCGGGATGAACCCATCCTCGAGCGCGCGCAAGCCCTGTACCAGGTCTCCCGGGTGTGGCGCGGCGGCGATGATCTTCACCCCGGCCTTATGGTCCTTCAGGTAGCGGCCGACGCCCGTAAGTGTGCCACCGGTGCCCAGCCCCGCGACGAACACCGTCGTTTGCGGGAGGTCGCGCAGGATCTCGGGCCCGGTCGTTTCGTAGTGCGCGCGGGGATTTGCTTCGTTGCCGTACTGGTACGGGAAGTAGTACCTCCCCGGGTTCTCCGCGACGATCTCTTTCGCCTTCGCGATCGACCCATTCGAACCGAGATCCCCGGGCGTGTAGATGATCTCCGCGCCGAACGCGCGCAGAAGCTGTGTCCGCTCCTCGCTCACGGATTCGGGCATCCCGCAGATCACATGGTAGCCCTTGACTTGCCCGATCATCGCAAGCCCGATACCCGTGTTACCGGACGTTGGCTCCAGGATCGTATCGCCCACCTTGAGCTTTCCGCTCTTCTCGCCCGCCTCGATCATGTATTTCGCGATGCGGTCCTTGACGGAGCCTGTCGGGTTCTGGCCCTCGAGTTTGGCGTAGATGTGGACATCCGGACGCGGCGCAAACGAGCGCAACTCCACCATGGGCGTATTCCCGATCGTATCGATGATGGAGCTATACAGCGCCATGGCAACGACCTCCCACTATCGACGGTCGGGAAGCTGCGGGTAGGGATTCTGCCCGTGGCCGCGGGACGCCTGCGCGCCGGCGTCCTGGGAGCCCCCGAAGCGGCCAGCGCAGCGCCGCCGCGTATCGCGGAAGCCGTTCGTAAGGCAAGGCCAGTACCATCCGTACGCTCCCTTCCGGTCGCGGCTGCGACCGTTTACCCGAACCCGCCTGCCAGCGCCGGTAGGATGTCGAGCACGTCGCCCTGCTTCAGCGCCGTCTCAACGCCGCCCGTGTAGCGGATGTCTTCATCGTTGAGGTACACGTTCACGAAGCGGTGCAACTTCCCGTCGGGTGCGTACATCTGCGCCTTGAACCCGGGGAATCGTGTCTCCACGTCTTCCAGCACTTCGCGCACGTTCGTGCCGGTGGCCTCGACGGCCTTCTGCCCGCCCGTGTGCTTCTGCAGCACCGCCGTCACGCGCACCTGGATCGCTGGGGTTGTGATAGAAGTCATGAGTTACTCCGGGGTTTGTGATGTGGGCACCGAGGCGCTTGCGTACGCGCGCGCTACTGATTTGCGTGACTGGTAGAACCTATGCGGGCACTTCCAACGGGTGCGGGAACGGCGCTCCGCAGAACTGTTCGTAGTCGATCAGTTCGTTGATCGTCGGGTTGTCGCCGCAGAGCGGGCATTCCGGGTCGCGCCGCACCTTGACGATGCGGAACTCCAGTGAGAGGGCGTCGTACAGCAGCAGGCGGTTTACCAGCGGCTCGCCGACGCCGAGGATGAGCTTCAAGACCTCCGTCGCCTGGATGCTGCCGATGGTCGAGCACATCGCGCCCAACACACCCGCCTCAGCGCAACTCGGGACGAGCCCCGGCGGCGGCGGCGCGGGATAGAGGCAGCGATAGCAGCCCTTGCCCGGGAGGTACGTCGTCGCCTGCCCGTCGAACATGAGGATCGAGCCGTCGATCAGTGGCTTCTTCAGGAGGTAGGCGGCATCGTTCGCCAGGTACCGCGTCGCGAAGTTGTCGGCGCCGTTCACGATGTAGTCGTACTGGGACATGATCTCGAAGGCGTTGTCGCTCGTGAGCGGCTCCTCGTGCAACACGACATCCACGTTCGGGTTGTGCGCGAGGAGGGTCTCCTTCGCGGAGACCACCTTTGGCTTGCCGATGTCGTCGGTCTGATGGAGGATCTGGCGCTGCAGGTTCGAGCGGTCGACCACGTCGAAGTCGACGATCCCGATACGCCCAACGCCCGCCAGCGCGAGGTAGAGGGCCACGGGCGATCCCAGGCCACCGGCGCCGATGATGAGCGCGCTCGACTCGATAATCTTGCGCTGTCCGCTGCTTCCGACCTGGGGCATGATCAGGTGGCGGCTGTAGCGCTCCACCATTTCCGGCGTCAGCGTTGTACCCGCGCCGCCCGCGAGGGCAGGAATAACCGCAAGCTCGTCGCCGCTTTTCAAGGGCGTGGACTCACCCTGGAGGTTGTTAATCTCCACCTGGTTCACATAGACGTTGATGTGGTGGGCGAGCTGCCCTTGTTGATTCAACAGTTGTGCTCGGAAGCCCGGGAACTGGTGGTCGAGGTCGCTAATGACCTCGTGTACCGTCCCGCCCTTCGCTCGCACATTGGCCTTATTTCCCACCAAATGGCGAAACGGCGTGGGGATATATACGTTCACCGACATCTGCGTCCTCCTTGTTCAGTCCGCGTGGTTCTATTCGTTCGATTCAACGTTACAGGTTTACCGACAGGTAGCGCTCCCCCGTGTCACAAAGCATTGTCACAACTGTCCGTCCTGGGCCGAGCCTCTCAGCCATCTTCACGGCGGCGAAGACGTTCGCCCCGGCGGAGATTCCAAGGAGAAGACCTTCCTCGCGCGCCAGCCGCTTTGTCATCGCGATCGCGTCCTTGTCTTCGACGCGCATCACTTCGTTGTAGATGTTGCGGTCGAGAATGCCGGGGACAAAGCTCGCGCCGATGCCCTGGATGCCGTGCATGCCCGCGCGGCCGCCGCTCAGCACCGGCGAGCGAGACGGTTCAACCGCCACGATCTGGACACCATCGCCCAGCGTCTCGCGGATGCGCCTCCCAACGCCGGTGATCGTCCCGCCCGTACCGACGCCCGCCACGAATGCGTCAAGCGCGGTACCGGTTGCCTCGAGGATTTCGGGCCCGGTCGTCTGGTAGTGCGCTTCCGGGTTGGCTTCGTTCTCGAACTGTTGCGGCATGAAGTAGCCCGGGTGCTTATCCACGAGCTGGCGGGCCGCGAAGACGGCCCCCGTCATGCCCTCGATCGCGGGCGTGAGGATAAGCTCCGCGCCATACCGTTCGAGCAGGCGGCGGCGCTCGATGGACATGTCCTCCGGCATTGTGAGGATGAGACGGTAGCCCTTGACCGCCGCAACGAGCGCCAGGCCGATGCCCGTGTTGCCCGACGTTGGCTCGACGATCGTTGCCCCGGGCTTGAGGGTGCCCTTGCGCTCCCCATCCTCGATCATCGCGAGCGCTATGCGGTCTTTTACGCTCCCCCCGGGGTTCAGGTTCTCGACTTTGCCAAGGATCGTCGTCCCCGCCGGCGCAATCTTGCCCAGCCGCACAAGGGGCGTCCGGCCGATCAACTCGAGCACGGAGCTTGCAATGGCGGGGCGAATGCTTGTCTGCGTCATATCACGTACCTCCCGGTGGCTGCCTGCGGCTCACGCTCCAACAGGTCCGCCACCGAGTATGAGCCGAGGATCTCCGCCGTCTGGTCGCGGATGCGTTCCCAAATCTCGCGTTGGCCGCACTGGTGCGGGTGGTCGGTTTGCTCTGCAGGCTCATCCAGCCAGGCGACGGGCGCCAGGCTCCCTTCCAGGGCTTCGATCACTTCGCGAATGCAGATCGTCTCGGGGCCGCGCACAAGCTCATGCCCCCCCGATGGCCCTCGTACTGAACGGATGAACCCCGCCTTACGCAGGGCCGTCAATAGTTGGTCAAGATATTGCTCCGGCACATGCCGGCGCAGGGCGATCTCGGAGGATTGAAGCGGCCCCTGCCCGTAGTGCCCGGCCAGCTCAATGAGCGCGCGCAGGCCGTAGTCGCTCCGGGTTGAAACACGCATAAGACGCTGCGGGGACTGAGACCGGGGAAGCTCTACCGGCCCAGGCCACCCTCCTGATAAAGTAGAGTAACTCTGTCAACAATAGTATCCGCTCACCCGGTGGGTTGCAACACACGTTCGCTTACGGGCGTGTCGCTGCCGGGGAACGGTGGCATCGGTACCTCCGAGCGGGCGCCTGCTCAGACATTCAGGCGTGTTCTTGAGCCTCACAACGCCGAACGGAGCGCTTCGACAGGCTCCAGGCGGGCCGCGCGTATCGATGGGTAGAGGCCGGCGGCGAGGCCGACCGCGGCACCAATCGCCGGGGCCGAGAGGGGCACCCAGACCTCCAGGACGGGCGTCCAAGTCCTGGCCGCGGCCACGAGGACGACGACGAGTGTGCCGGTTGAGGCACCGACAATGCCGCCGAGTGTTCCCAGGAGCGTGCTTTCAAGCAAGAACTGGAACGCAATGTGCCAACGGGTGGCGCCGAGCGCGCGCCGGAGGCCAATCTCGCCCACGCGCTCCATCACCGAGACGAGCGTCAGGTTGGCGATGCCGACCGCCCCGACGACCAGCGAAACCAGGCCGAGGAGCAGAAACAGCGTGTCCAGGTCGTTCTGGACACCTGCGCGCACGCGGCGCGGTTCCGGGGGAGCCGTTACCTTCAGGAGTGCCGGGTCGTTCGGGCTAAGGGCCAGGGGTGCTTCGGCGGCGACCGCGTAAGCGGCCCCCAGGCGGGTCTCCACCTGAGCTGTCCCAGGCGCGAGGAGACCGAAGTCACGCCTGGCGGTGTTTTCAGGGATGAGGATGGCCCCGACGAGGCTGGGCTGCCGTTCGACGGCCTCGATGATGCCGAGGACGACGTACGGGCGGTCGCCGAGGAATATCGCCGGCTGATTGTCCACGGTTGAAATGTGCAGGGCGTCAGCGACGTTGCGCCCCAGCACGACGACGCGGTCGGAGCGCTCGGCATGGCCCGCATCGAACGCGCGGCCGCTGGAAAAGACCGCCCGCACCGCGCCCGGCAGGCCGGGAGAGACCGCCCGGATGGGAAACTGGAATTCCGCCGGAGAGAGCGGGTCGTGGATGGGTACGGCGCGTACGAGTTCGCCCCGAGAATCGACCTCTGTGCTGGTACCCGCGGCGACGACGCCGTTCAGCCTGAGGAGGCGCGCTTCTGTGTCCCACGGCAAAGACGTACTCGCCCGGCCCGAACCGCCGAGCCTTGGCTCAATGAAGACATCGGTCGCCGAGAGCGCATCGAAGCGTCCAACGATCTGGTTCCCGGCGGTCTTCGTGAGGCCAAGGGTGGCGACCAGCGCTGCTACGCCGACGACTGTGCCGAGAATCGTAAGGACGGCGCGAGAAGGCCGGCCGAGGACACTTGCAAGCGCCTCGCCAAGCAGCGCAACTGGGCTCACGCCGGGGCGTAACCGCCGGAGCGGCAACCGCAGGAGCGCGCTCACAGTGCGCTCGCTCCCCAGACGAGTTCTGCCGAAGGCGGCTCCACGAGCGTCCCATCGACCATGCGCACCACCCGTTCCGCCCGCCGGGCGATGGCGTCGTCGTGAGTGATCACAAGAATGGTCATGCCGTCTGTGGCGAGTTCCCCAAACAGATCGATGATCCCCTCGGCTGTCTCCGAATCCAGGTTGCCGGTCGGCTCGTCACAGAGCAGGAGTTGCGGCCGGCAGATGAGTGCACGCGCGACCGCGACGCGCTGTCGTTGCCCTCCCGAGAGGCGCGTTGGCAAGAAGTGCGCGCGGTCCGCGAGGCCAACCCGTGTGAGGGCCGCCATCGCTCGCTGGCCCCGGCCCGCTCGAGGTGTGCCGTTGTAAAGCTCCGCCACCGCCACGTTCTCAAGCGCGGTCCGGAAGGGGAGGAGATGGAAAGACTGGAAGACGAAGCCGATACCGCGGCCGCGAAGCCCGGAGCGGGATATGTCGTTCAGGGCGCCGGCGTCCAATCCATTGAACCGATAGGTTCCGGCGGTTGGGACGTCGAGCAGCCCGAGGATATTGAGCAGCGTCGACTTCCCCGACCCCGACCTCCCCACGACGGCGACCCATTCGCCCCTCTGGACCACGAGGCTGACTTCGCGGACCGCCATGACCGGTGGCTCGGAGTCGAAGGTGCGGGAGACGCCCGACAACTCGATCAGCGGAGCGCGCCTTTCCGCCGAGCCTGTTGGAACGGTCTTGGGTCCGGGCTGACCCGTGTCAGGGCGCCGGAACTTGCTTGAAAAGCGCCGCATTCTGTTCACGGAACCGTGCCTCGTATTCTAGTTTGACAGTGTCTTCCACGTCCGTGATGTGCTCCTCCTCGCAGCGGACGTCGGCGGCCACCATTTCCACCTCCTGGCGTTGCAACGCGGTGAGAGCGGCGCGGTCGTAAGGAAGGTTGGGGCCTCGCACACGGCCAGAGGCGGCGTCGGGCCCAACCACAGCCTCAAGCCGTTGGTAGAGCGACGAGTCGACATCCTGCGGGTGCGCAAGGTCGAACCCGGCTTCTTTCATGCAGCGGGACCAGTTGGCGGCGGCGGCCAGGAAACGTGGGTCGTTCTCTATCTGTTGGTCGAGCTCAACGAGCTTCGTTGCGAGCGATTCCAGCACGGCGGCCCCGCCAAACGCTTCCTCCGTCGCCTTTCGCGTGCAGCCATCGAGCTGACTAAAGTCGCCCGTATCCATCGCCTGCAGGAAGCTGCCGCCCCGCTCCCCCACAAGCGCCAGGTCATAGGCCTTGCCCTCGGCCGCGCTCAGACGGCTGCGGATCGCCTCGTTTGGACCGAGGGCCACCTTCTGGCGCTGCTCAAAAAGCGTTGTGATGCCGTAACCGAACTGTTTCTCGAAGTCCTCTCCACTCAGAGAGGCGCTGCCCACCAGGGCCGCCTGGTGGGTCTTCGGGTCCACCGGCACGTATTCGAAGCCCTGCGCGCGCATGCATGCGACAACGAGATTCTCGACACGCGACTGCCGCTGCTCGGTGCCCTCTTGCGAAAATCCGAGCTGCTCTTCTACGTCCAGTTCGTCTCCGCCGGACCCACCACACGCGACAGCCATAAGGAGGAATCCGGCGAAAAGAGCGGCTCCCGCAGCCTTAACTACCATGGGTGGGTGCATTGTCCTGTTCCCTTCAATGAGGTTGATGTGCCACGGCTCCGAATGGCTCTGTTACTCGGAATCGGTCATTTCGATGTGCTCTTCCCCGTCGATCGTGATCCGACCACCACCAGGTCGCCCGCTTCGAGGCCGCTGGAGAGCGGTGTCACTTCCACCAGCCCGCGTGCCGCAAGCCCCGCGCGAACAGTGACCGGAGTGACCGCTCCGGGAGCGGTCTGCACCTGGACACGCGAGATACCGTCGGCGCCCACGGACAGCGCGGACACTGGCACTGCGAGGACCTCCCCCTGTGTGGTGCGAACGTTGATGGTGAGGACGACGGAAGCGCCGACGAGCGAGGCCGGTGCATCGACCGGGGAGATCTCGATGTAGAAGCGTTGAGCATCGACCCCCTGGGTGCCGGGAGATCGCGCTACGGCTGCCACAGTGCCGTTAGCCGTCACTCCCAGTTCAGACGCGTCAATCCGAACGGGCGCGCGCACCTGGACGACCTGGGCATCAGCGGCGTTGACCGCTCCAATGACGACAAGTCTAGAGTTCGTCACGGTCATCACCGGCCCGTCGACGCGGTCGCCGACGCGGACGGCCAGGGCACTGATCCGCAGAGGAAGCGCGGGGAAGAAAAGCACCTCGTCGGCGGGCACCTGGAATCCGAGCTCCGAGACGAAGGCGGTTCCAAATGGTGTCCGCGCGACAAGGCCGGCACGGCGTTCGGCGATCTGAAGAGCGGCGGCCGCCCAGGTGACCTCCCGCTGCGCGGCCTGGAGTTCGACTGTTGCAGCGGCGACGCTGCTTTCGGGAGCTGATGCGGGAAGTGCACTGAGCGCGGCACGCGCGAGGTTGACATCGTTGGTGGCGGCGGTCACGGCCGCCTTCGCTGCCACAACGGCCGCCTTCTTAACGGCGAGGTCTGCCGGAGATGCTCGCCGCGTCGTCCCCGTTCGAGCATCGTTGAGGCGTGCCCGCGCCACGGTAAGCTGTTCAGTGGCAGCGTCCGTCGCTCGCCGTTTAGCCGCCTCGTCGGCGATTCCCGCACTTCCGACGGCATCTGCCCGGGCCTCTGCCTCATCCAGCTCGATCCGCGCTGTCTCAATGGCGGAGCTGTCAACCGGATTCCCGCGTAAGGCCTCATCCAGCGCGCGGCGCCTTGCGGCAACCTCGGTGCTGGCAGCCAGGTTGGCACCATGGGCGGCCGCCCGCGCCGCGTCGGCTTCAGCCCGGGCGAGCGTCACAAGGCTGGAGGCGGCGTTGACTTCGGCCTCCAGGATCGCGACTTCGGATGGTGTGGCCGGTGCGGCGGTGCCGTCCCGCGCCTCGGTGAATTGCCCCTCAGCGGCCTGGGCTTCCGCCACGGCCACTCTCAGCACACCCTCAAGACGCGAAACCTCAGCCTCGGCCACAAGCCGCTCGCGCGCACGATTCGACGCGCCCGTGGAGTCGGACGTGCGGGCGGCGGCTACGGTCAGTTCCGCCAGTTGCAGCTTTGCCGTTACCGCATCGAGGCTGGCGCCGGCCATCCGCGCGGTCTCTTCGGCATCCAGTACATCCAGGCGGGCCTGGCGTACGTCTGCGTCGGATGCGCGCCGTGTCACGATCTGTTCGGCGGTCGGCCCCTGGGCGTTCCAGCCGGCAGCGATATACCAGCGCTCGACGGCTGTGCTCGTAGCTTCGTCGTACAGGCCATCCACCGGGCCGGGGTCGAATCCAAGCCGGGAGAGCGCCGTTTCGAGTTGGAGGACATCCTCGCCGCTTGTCCCCGGTGCGAGATCGCGGTATACCGGCTGGGCACCCTCGAGCATGAACACCGGGCGTCCGGAGACCGCCATCGCCACGTCCCCCTCCTTCACCTCGGTCCCGACCACCGGCACCGCCGTCACGACACGAGATCCGCTTTTGAGCGCGGACGACGGCAGAGTGACTTCGCGGGGCGCGCCAAACTGAACGGTGCCGCGGGTAATGACCTCCGTTGACAGGACGGTCCGCTCGACCGGGACAGTGATCAGCGAGGGAGGCGGAGGCGCTTTGCGGGCCGCGATCTCGGCGGCGGACTGCACGCGTGTGCCGGCCAGATATCCGGTCGCGGCGACGGCCACGACGCCAGCAAGCAACACCCCCAGACCAACGCTGCGCCTCATTGGGGGATCGCCGGGGGCGCACAGGGCAGCGCGCCGCGGATACGGGAGGCCGAACGCATTGATCCTGAGCTGTTATTCGCGGGCATGTCTCGATGTTAAGCCGGTGATCCTGAACGCCGGATTAATCTAGACCAATTGGGAAGGCTATCTCCAGGAGTAGGCCCATTCCCGCTGAGCGCTCAGCGGACGATTGGTGATTGGGTATCGTGTTTGGCATGCGTCTTCACGAACGTGGCTTGAGCCAGGGACGCTCGCTGTGTCGCGACCTCACGAGCCTTGATCCCCTCGTCGCCAGGCTCCCCGGCGAACGGCTAGCCCACCGCCACGCGCGCGTCCGTGATTCCCGGCACTGGGAATACTCTCGCGAACTCAGCCACTTCCTGGCGCACCGTCTCTCGCACTCCCTCTCCGTCCGGGTCGTTCAGGACGCGCATCATCCAGGTGGCCACCGTCCGCATCTCGTCTGGCCCCATGCCGCGCGATGTAAGGGCCGGCGTCCCCAGGCGCAGTCCGCTGCCGATAAACGGCGACCGCGTGTCGTAGGGGATGGTGTTCTTGTTCGTGATGATGCCCGCGCCCTGGAGCGCGTTCTGCGCTTTCAGCCCGCTGATTCCCACCGAGTTGCAGTCGGCGAGAATGAGATGGTTGTCCGTACCGCCGGAAACGAGCCGCAGCCCGCCCGATGAAAGCGCCTCCCCCAGCACGCGTGCGTTGGCGACCACCTGTCGCGCGTAGCTCTTGAACTCGGGCTTCAGCGCTTCCCCGAAGGCCACGGCCTTGCCCGCAATCGTGTGAATGTGGGGGCCGCCCTGGGTGCCCGGGAAGACCGCCTTGTCGATCGCCTCGGCGAACTCCAGGCGTGACAGGATCATCGCCCCACGCGGTCCCCGCAGCGACTTGTGCGTTGTGCTCGTGATTATCTCGGCATGGGGCACGGGGGACATGTGGACGCCAGCCGCCACGAGCCCGGCGATGTGGGACATGTCCACCATAAGCAGCGCCCCGGCGGCCTTGGCCACGTCCGCGAACGCGGCGAAGTCGATTGCGCGCGGATAGGCCGTGTACCCGGCAACAATCATTTTCGGCTTCGATTCCAGGGCGAGCTGCTTGATCCGCGCCATATCCAGCGTTTCGGATTCACGGTCCACGCTGTAGGGGATGAAGTTATACAGCCGCCCTGAGAAGTTGACCGGCGACCCATGCGTCAGGTGCCCGCCCTGGTCCAGGTTGAGGCCCATGATCGTGTCGCCCGGCTCGCAGAGCGCGAAGTAGGCCGCCATGTTCGCCTCGGCGCCACTCGTCGGCTGGACGTTCACATGGTCAGCGCCAAAGAGGGCACGCGCACGGTCGATCGCCAACGTCTCCACGCGGTCTGCATGGACGTTTCCGGCATAGTATCGCTTGCCCGGGTAGCCCTCCGCGTACTTGTTCGTGAACACCGAGCCGGTCGCCGTGAGGACCGCCGCCGAGGCGTAGTTCTCGCTCGCGATCATCTCCAGCGTCTCGACCTGCCGCACCTCCTCGTCGGCGATGATCGTGGCAACCTCGGGGTCTCGAGAGGACAGCAGGGACATGGGGGGCTCCGGTAATTGGCTGTCGTCAGGGTATCACGGGCAGGCTTTGCGGCCGCTTCGGTGCGGCTACCAGGTGCGGGAGCGCGGCGCGAACGTCCTCGCCCAGTGCCCGCATTTCGGCTCCCGTGAGCTGTTGCTGTGCGAGTTCGAACAGCACGTCCTCTTCCCAGCGAATGTGGGCGAGCAGCCGCTCCCCGAACTGCCGCAGGGAGTCCCGCCGGATTTCCGTGTCCGTGGTGTCGCGCATCGTCGCAACCAGGCCCGCGAGCTCCAGGTGATCGTTCAGCATGCGCCGCGGCTCCGGCGCGCCGGCGGCGATGTGGCGTATAAGCCGGCCCAGCAGGCACTCCCCCTCGACGCGAAAATGCGGCAACAGCCCGGCCGACCAGAAGGCCACGAGGTCTGAGTAAAGCGCCTCAACCTCATCGGCGGCGCCACCCGCCTCCCGCGCGATCCGGCGGGCCATCACGAGCCCGTGGTGGTGGTCCCACGAGAGCGGCACAAGCTCTTCGGCGCGTTTCATCGTTTCGAATGGTACTGCTCATTGCCCCCGGCGTGTCCTGCGCGCGCTACGCCCTCCGCACGTTCGTTTCGGCATCCGTGGCAGCCGTTTCCATCGCGCGGATGCGCCGCCCACTCCCGTTCCGCCAAAGGCAGACGAGCACAGCCTGAAGATCGCGCCGCGGCGGTCGATTTTAAGTAACAGGACGATCATGCAATCCAGCGATACTCCTCTCGACACCCACGATCCTGGCGCGGCGCCCGCGGGTCGCCGCCGCTGGGTGCGGACGATGAGCCTCATCCTCTGGGTCGCTGTCATCGCCTTCCAGGTGGCCGCGTTCGCCGTCGATCCGTCTGCAATGAACCTCGTCACGACAGCCGCCTTCGTGTTGCTCTGCCTCACGGTGAACGCGCAGCTGTTCCTCGTGCGCTGGACGGGCCAGCGCAACTGGAACCGCGTGGTGAGCAAGATGCACCGCTCCTCGTACGTGAGTGAAGCTCATAACCTTCCGAACCGAAACTATCTGCTCGCCGAACTACGGCGGGAGATGCCACGCGCCCGCGCGAGCCGCGTGCCCTTCACGCTCGTGCTCGTCTCCTTCGACACCTTCGAAGAGGTCCGCACCCGTCGGGGCGAGCCGTTCACCGTGCGCGCGGCCGTTGCCCTGGCGGGCACCCTGCACAGGATCACCCGCCACGCGGACTTCATCTCCCATCTCCAGGGCGCCCACTTCTGCGTAATGCTCAACGAATGCAACGCCGACCAGGCCTGGCAGTATCTGCGCATGCTCCCCGGGGCCGTGCCAGTGAGCGACGGCCGCGCGATGTACGACCTCCCGGTCAGCGCGCGCATGCTCCAATACGACCTTGAAGCTCTCTACGCCACGGATGTCCTCCGGGACCTTGAAGAGGCGAAGCCCCTTCGCCGCCGTGAGGAGCCGCGCGTGGGCTCCGTCGCCGCCTGACCGCAGGTTCCCCGCGCGCAACAACCACCGCTCCATCTGCGTCCTCGGCGAATCGCTGGCGAACGCCAATGCATTCTGCTTGTCATCTCTGCTTTCCTGGCGTCTTGGCGGTTCAATACTCCGCGGATTCGCCCACGCGGTGCAGCTTCAGGAAGTTGGTCGTCCCCGCTGCCTGCACGGGGAGGCTGGCGACCACCACGACCTCTTCCCCCTCCGCGACGTGGCGGCCCTCCAGCAAAAGACGATCCACCATCGTCAGCATCTTTTCGGACGAATCCACGAGCGGACCAAGCATGGGTACGACGCCGCGCGCGAGAGAGAGACGGCGGCAGACTGACTCGCTTGGCGTGACGGCAAAGATGGGCACGCTCGGGTGTACCTTGCTCAAGAGAAACGCCGTGTAGCCGCTGCGCGTGAAGCACACCACACCACGCATGTTTGGGTCGCGCTCCACGATCCGGCGCGCGGCCAATGCCACAATGTACGAGTGGTCATCGGTATCCGTCGTGATCATCAATTCCGTGTCTGCCTGCGCCGCTTCCTCGGCCCGCCGGATGATCCGGTCCATCATCGCCACGGCCTCGACCGGGTACTGCCCGATCGCCGTCTCCCCGCTCAACATCAGGGCGTCTGACAGGTCCCAGACCGCGTTCGCCACGTCTGAACTCTCGGCTCGCGTTGGCCGCGGCGAGTCCACCATCGACTCGAGCATCTGGGTGGCCGTGATCACGGGGATCATGTTCTTCGCGGCCGACGCGATGATGCGCCGCTGCTCTACCGGCACGTCCTCTGGCGCGAGCTCCACGCCAAGGTCGCCGCGCGCGACCATCGCGCCGTCCGCCTCGGAGAGGATGGCGTCAAGATTCTCGACGGCCTGGCGGCGCTCGATCTTGGCGATAATCGGTGTGTCCGCACCCTGCTCCTGGATGAGTTCCCGCGTCATCACGATGTCGGCCACTTCGCGCACGAAGCTCAAGCCGAAGAAATCCACGCCTGCCCTGGCGCCCGCGACGATGGCCTCGCGGTCTCTGTCCGTGAGCGCCGGCAGCGTGAGGTTTGATTGTGGGAAGCTCACGCCTTTGTTCGGCCCAAGCGGCCCGCCGTGGATCACCCTGCAGCGCAATTGATCCCCGGTCACTTGCTGCACTTCGAGTTCCAGGTTCCCGTCGTCCAGTAGGATGCGGTGGCCCGCGAGGACATCCTGCGTGAGCCTCGGGTACTCCACCCAGATCGCGTTCGCGGTCGTGGGCTCCTCGCCGTACGCCAACATCACCTCGCTGCCCGTGGCGATGGCCACCTCACCACCGGCGGTGGGACCGGTACGCAGCTTGGGCCCGCCCAGGTCCATGAGCACGGCGACCGGCTTTCCCTCTTCCGCCGCCACTGTCCGGATGAGATCGACGGCACGCACATGCTCCTCGATCGTGCCGTGGCTCGTGTTCAAGCGGGCGACATCCATGCCCGCCCGCATCATGGCGGCGATAGTCTCTGGCCGCAGTGA
This sequence comes from Tepidiformaceae bacterium, assembly GCA_046713815.1. Classification (GTDB taxonomy): domain Bacteria; phylum Chloroflexota; class Dehalococcoidia; order Tepidiformales; family Tepidiformaceae; genus JBBDMZ01. The sequence goes on along the minus strand of JBKKBS010000442.1, from coordinate 9,584 downwards.
CGCGGGCCCGATCGTGGCAACAATTTTCGTCCGGCGCGTGCTCACGCTGTTCACGATGGGCCATGAGCGATAACGGACACAACCCTCGATCGCAAGCGAACCCGTTCGGGCGCGAAGATCGCGAGAAAAGCGGCCTCAACGCCGTTCGGGCGTTGCCGAGGCGCCTGCGGCCCTGGGCGGCTAGCCCGCGTCGATTCGGAGCAACACCTGGCCTTCCTCAATCTGTTCCGGGGCACCCACGAGAATCTCGATCACGGACCCCGCGCTCGGGCTCTCGACCGGGATCTCCATCTTCATCGATTCCATCAAGGCGATCTCCTGCCCTTTCCGCACCGCGTCCCCCACACCCACGAGCAACTCCATCACCGATCCCGCCATCGGCGCGGGCACGTCCACAATCGCCATCTCAGCTCCTCCATGGGCGCCACTCTACGCGTCACGTCCGCATACGCGAGCGACACCCATCGCCATGGCTTGACAGTTCGCCTTACGTCGCCGTGTGAGACGAGGCTCGCCTCAATGGAACTCCGGAGCGGACTCGATGAAGCTTCGAACCTCGGCTGTCAGGCTACGGCCGAGAATTGGCCCGATCAGCACGCCGAGCAGCGCTCGTGCCCACCAGCGGGAGGTGAACGCGTTGTAGACAAACTTTGTCTCGGTGCTCGATTGCTCGAGTTTCACCGCGACTCCCACAAACGCATTCTTTTCGATAACGAAATCACGAAACGGGGCGCGGATCGGAGCAACGCGGTACTTGTCCGAGAATTGCCTCGCGAAAATCTCCATGGCCCGTTCCTTTGTCAGCTCGGGCTTGTGGGCGACGGTGACCTTGGCCATAAATCGTTCTCCTCGAATCGGGTGGAGTTCATTGACCCGAATGCGGTCGAAGTCTAGGCCACTGGCACACGCGTGACTAGAGACCCCACCGGTGTTCCTCGCCCGGGCGCACGGTCGACCAGGCCCCCACTAGATCCCGCCTCGTGGTGGCCGTCCGCGAATTTAATCCACGAGCGCCTCGATCACGGACTCCACGATCGCATCCGCCTTCGCGCACATCTCATCGTCGGTGGCGTCCTGGATGGGATGCGGCACGAAGATGCGGCGCACGTCGCTCAGGCCCAACGCCTCGGCCTGTGCTTTCGCGGCGTCTATGAACTCCGATGAGGCGATGAAGACCGCGGGCTTGCCCTGGATTTCGAACCATGTCGTGTCGTGCACACTGCACGTCGTACAGCTCCCTCAGTCGGCGAGCGCTTCGATGACGAAGCCGCACTCCTCCGCGATCTTCTTGCGCAAGTCCATCGGCGCGGGCTTCGTAAACGTCGGCTTCGAGTAGCGCCGGAACTCGACATTCGGCAGGCGTTCGCGCAGTCGCGCTTCCAGCCGGTCGATGAGCACGTTCCCGCGGGGCTTCGAGATGTCGAGCAGCGCCACCGTGCCGGTGAGGGCCTCCGGGCGCGGCGTGAGCGTCCGCTGCACTGGCACGCGTTCGTCGGTTGGATCGAGGATCGTGACCATGTGTCCCCCCCTTATCCAACGGAGTATACGCCCGATTGGGTGACGCCGCGCTGCCCGTACCTGCTCTTTCGGGAGGTGCGTTCTCGTGCCGTACCCGTATCATCGCGCGATGGCTACGCCCACAATCCCGGCAGTGCACGACGAGGGCACGAACCGCCTCGAAGCGTTTAGCGACGGCGTCTTCGCCATCGCTATCACGCTCCTGATCCTGGAGATCCGGTTCCCAACCGAGATAGAGCATTCAGCATCGGGATTCTGGGACGCGATCTGGGAACTCTGGCCGTCGTACGTCGGCTACGTCACCAGCTTCATCGTCGTCGGCATCATGTGGGTCAATCACCACAGTGTCTTTCGCATGATCGACCGCACCACTCACATGCTCCTGCTCCTCAATCTGGTCCTCCTCCTCTGCATCGCCTTCATCCCGTTCCCAACCGTCGTCCTCGCGGAGCACCTGGGCGACGACAAACTGCGTGGCCCGGCCACGGTCTTTTATTGCGGCACGTTCACACTTACCGCGATCGTGTACAACGCCTTGTGGTTCTACTGCCTCAAGGGCGGCGTCCTTGGACATCACGTCTCGTCGCAGGCCGCGGCCTCCACGACGCGGCGCTACCTGATCGGCCCCATCGGCTATGGCGTGGCGACCGCGGCGGCGTTCTTTTCGGCGATTGTTGCACTCGCCATCGTCGCCGTGCTCGCTGTGCTGTTTTTCTTGCCCTACGGTGACCCAATGCCCACCGACGAGTAGGTCGCCGCCATCTCCCAGGTGGGGTTGACGCTATTCCACCGGCAGTCCCCCGGTGGCAGCTTCCAGCACTTCGGGGACGTCGTTCTTCACACTGTTCGCCAGGGCCGAGACCCATCGCGCCGCGAGCAAGTCATCGTGCGCGGGCCGCAACAGCGCCTTCAGCGTCTCCGCGTCCCTCATGTTCGGGTCGAGCCAGCGGTCGGCGGTCTCACCGTCGAGGATCACGGGCATGCGGTCGTGGATTGGGCGGATGAGGGCGTTCGGCTCGGTCGTCACGATCGTGAAGGTGGCCTGCCAGTCCGCGTCCCTGGCTGGCTTCCACCAGTCGTATAGTCCGGCGAAGAGGATGGGGCCGCCGTCCGGGCGGTGGTACCAGATCGGCTTGCGCGCCGCCTTTGGGCCGGTCCACTCGAAGAAGCCGTCCGCTGGTACCAGGCAGCGGCGCTTTGTGAACGGCTCCTTGAATACGCGGCTCTCGTCGAGTGTCGCCGCCTTCGCATTGATCTGACTGCCCGCGCGCTTGTTGTCACGGGACCACGGGCTGAGGAGCCCCCAGGTCGCACCCAAAGGTTCCCAACCCTCGCCGCGCAGCCGCACGACGAAATGCGCGTCCGTGGGGGCGATGTTGTACCGCGGCCGGAACTCCGGCCACGCCTGCGCGAGCGAGTCCACGGGCAAACCGAGCTGTTGCTCCAGCAAGTGGGCATCCGGGTACGTCATCGTGAAGCGTCCGCACATGTTCGCATTCTACAGTCGGCGAGGGGCGGCTACTCGCCACCGCCCGATCCACGGCCACGGCGCCAGTACATGGGCGCGCCGTCGCCTCCGCGCCGCAGGAGGATGATCTCCGCCATGATGCTGATCGCAATCTCCTCGGGCGTCTCCGCGCCGATATCGAGGCCAATGGGGGTGCGCACGGCCGCGAGTTCAGCCCGATCGAAACCTTCGTCACGCAGGTGCTGGAGGACGGCGGACGTGCGCCGCTTCGAGCCGATCATGCCGACATAGCCCGCCCCGCGCCCGAGGCACTTGCGCAACGCGAGCTCGTCCTGCTTGTGCCCGCGCGTGACCATGACGATGAACGTGTTGGCATTGATGGGGAAGGCGTCGATCGCCGTCTCGTAGTCCTCGCAGATGACCTGGTCTGCCTCGGGCAAGCGTGCCGCGTCGGCAAAGTCTTCGCGATCATCGAGCACGGCCACATGGAAATCGAGAAAATCCGCTAACTGCACGAGGGAACGCCCGATATGGCCCGCACCCACGACGAGGAACACGGGCTTCGACTCAACGACTTCCAGGTAGATGGCGGTCGCTCCAGTCACGGTGCGCGTGCTCAGTTCGCTCTCGGTGACGTACAGCGTCTCCGCGGCGTGGCGGCTGAACGCGTCGGCGGCATAGGCGGCCACAAGGCCGTCGAGGGCTTCGGCCCCGAGTGTGCCGAGGCGCGAACCGTCGGCTTCAACGAGCAGCCGGTTGCCGGGCTCCAGGCTTGTGGGGCCGGCATCCAGGACAGATGCGACCACCACCGGCTGGCCGCCGCGTGCAGCTTCGAGCAGGCGTTGTGTCAGTTCCAGCACATTGCTCAGTCTACGCGCCGGGCCTCCGCGGCGCTCTCCGTGTTGCCCATGGCCGCGAGCATCCGCGCCGACGCCGCCGTGATGTCCGCTACCCCTTCGCTGAAGGCGTCCGCGTTCTTCCTCGCTGGTTGGCGGTAGCCGCTGATTTTGCGCACGAACTGGAGCGCTGCGGCGGCGATCTCTTCATCGCTCGTCACCTGGCCCTGCCGGCGCAGCTGTTTGATGCTGCGGCACATAGTCAGACCTCCCTCGGGTGGTAGCGGCGTTGAAGCACGTCGTCCAACGTCTCGCCAAGAACGCCCTCCAACTGTGACAGGTGTGCCACGTCGTGCTCGCTAATCGCTTCAGCCCAGGTGCGGACCGTGAAGCCGCCCCGGTAGGGGTGGGCGCCAGTCCGGGCCCAATCGCTGGTTCGCAGTCCACCGAGCAGCGTGATCAGCGCCTGCCGCTGGAGTGCGAAGTCGCCGAGGAGCTGTTCCTTGCGTTCCCGCGATCGGTTGCGGGATTCGCTCCAGGCCAATTCGTCGAAATCCGCCAACGCCGGTCCATCTTCCGCGAGCATGCGCAGCACACGGAGCATGTTTGTCAGGGACTCGACATCGCGAAAGTGCGCGAGAACGGTGCGCGCGCTCCACTCGCCGGGCGCGACGGCGTCGAGGCGCGCGTCGCCCGCTTCGGCCACCAAATGCGCCACCTTCTTCGGTGTCGCGGCAAGGCTGTCCAACAAGGCGTCCGCCATGTCAGCGCTCGGCGCGGCTGCCGCTTTCGCGCAGCAGCCGCATGAATTCGTCGTCGCCTTGTAGTGGTTGAAGCTTGGGGTCGGCTGCCGCTTCGCGGGCATAGCCGGGGTCAATCTCAAACGCGCGTGACAGGTGCCGCAACGACTCCGCACGATTTTCAAGGGAGGCTGCCGCCTGTGCCGCACCGTAATGGGCGGCCGCGTCGCCCTGGTCCAGTGCCGTAGCCGATTGGAAATCGACGAGTGCGGCCGCCGCATCGCCGCCATGCAGATGCGCCAGCCCCCGGTTTACCATCACGGTCGTATCCGCCGGGTCGATCGAGAGAGCTTCGTCAAAGTCCCGCAGTGCCTCATCGTAGCTCGCGCGGTAGAGATGGAGCATGCCCCGGTTGTTCAACGCGTCCGCATCGTGAGGGTGAAGCCGGAGGGCCGTGTCATAGTCAATCAGCGCGCCATCATATTCGCCCGCACGCGTGCGGGCGTTCGCACGATTGTAGTGTGCCGCCGTTAGCTCGGAGTCCAGCTCGATCGCTTTCCCGTAGCGCTCGATCGCGAGTCCGTATTGCCCGACGTTGAAGTAGACGTTCCCCTCGTCGAGATAGGATTCCGCATCTCTACGGCCCGGCGCGAGGTCTCTCGCCGGGAGCGGCCTTGGCGCCTCCATCGCCCGTGGCGCCGATGGGGGAGGCGCCGCGCTCGCGGGCACGCCGGCCGCCGGCCCGTCCAACTCGAACTCTTCCTCGGCGGATTCCGCCACTGGCGTTTCGGCGAGTTGATTGAAGTAGGTAGTGAGGAAATCGCCGTCGGATGGCGCGGTGATTTCCTCCGCCCGCGAGACCTGATCGACGGCTTCGATGACGGGGCTGGCGAGAGTCTCCTCGGCTTCGAAGACCGCCTCGGTGTGTTCGCCCGTGACTTCGCTCACTGGCGCGGGCGGCGCGTGAGCCGGATCGAGGTCGGCGGTATCCGCCTCCAGCAAGCCTGGCTCGCCCGCCACATCGCTCACGGCCGGGGGCAGATGATGGGACGGCACGTCGTCCGTCACGTCCGGCCCCAAAGACATCGCCAGGGCCTCCCGTTCGTCCTGTTCCACAGGGACGTAACCCGGGGCCGCCACGCGCCCACCGGGGCCGACGGGTTCATCGTCCTCCGTTACCGTTTCTCCCGGCACGACGCCCATCCCCACGGGTGGCCACGCTTCCGAGGGCCGTTCCTCGGGCAGTTGGGGAGCGGTCGGCAAGTCGCTCGCCTCCCTCGCGGGCTCCGGCGCCACAGGGAGCGCAGCGCCGCCGAAGAGATCTTCGTCCGGCGGCAGATTACCCGGTGTGGGCAGGGGCGTCCCCGGGCCGTAAGGCGCTGGTGCGACACGCGGCCGACCCAGCAAACGCAGCGCGACCATAGCCGCCCCGGCTCCCAGCCCGGCCATCACCATCGCCAATGCAATGAGCTTCTTCATGCCGTCCCCTCCCGTGCTGCCTGTTGCTCCATGATCTCCTCTGTCACCGCTAACAGTCCGTTATACGCATAGATGAGGTAGTCGCGTGGGTGGAGTTCGAGTTTCTTCTTCGTCTCCTTACGCGCCGTAACCGGGTCCCAGGAGCCGGTGAGTTCAATGCTGTCGTGGTCGATGCCGAACTCGAGTTCGTACAACTCCCCGTCTTCGCAGACCACGACACAGCCGAGATCGTTGCGCGCGGATGGCCCGGGATCTCACTCGATGGCGTTCGTGAAGAGCGCGTTCGGGAACGGCGGAAAGGGATCGAGCTCCGCGCAGGCCTCTTGCAGCGCTTGTTGGAGTTGCATCGCCGCGCGTTCGAGGATGTTGTCGGCGTGGGCCTTGCGGAGCATAGCGTCGCTTCTCATGTGTAGGAAAAGTATAAGAGGCGCGGCCAGCCGCGGCGATGCTCCGCGCTGATCGGGTCCTGGCGATCGCGCCGAGGTTCTCCCGTGCGAACATCCCGAGGTCTTCGATGGGCGCCGACACCAGGGACATCCAACTCTGCCTGGTTGGAGGCGGGAACTGGTCTACGGCGCCCACGTGTGGTTGGCGAATGCCCAGTCGAGAAGGCGGGCGGCGTCGGTATCACGGGCCGCACTGTTAAATACGACGACGTACAGGCGATGGCCGTTGCGGGTTGCCGAAGCCACCACGGAAGGGCCCGCGGACCGGGTGTAGCCGATCTTGCTGCCGTCCGCGCCCGCGTAGGTGAAGGTGAGCGAGTTCAGCGACCCCATGTGAAGGGCACGCGATCCCACGGCTGCGTACGACCGCGCGCCGACGATCGCCTGGTAGTCGGGGAACGTCATCGCATAACGCGCGAGCATCGCCATGTCACGCGCGCTCACGACATGGTTGCGGTTGCCGAGGCCGTGGGGATTCGAGAAGTGACTCGAGTCCATCCCCATGCGGTAAAGCAGCAGGTTCATCTCGTTCACGAACGCCGCGTCCGACCCGGAGACATGCCTCCCGATGGCCAACGCCGCGTCGTTACCAGATGGCAGGAGCAGGCCATGGAGCAGGTCCCGCAGCGTGAAGCGGTCGCCAGGCGATAGCCCCATAACCGTGCTGCTCGGCATCTTCGCCGCGTCCACATCCGTTACGACATCCGCCTCCAGGTCCCCGCTCTGTTCCAGCGCGACGATGGCGGTCGCGACCTTCGTCAGACTGGCCGGCGGCAGCGGCCGGAATCCGTCCTTTTCGAAGAGCACGGCACCCGAAGCTTCATCCACAACGACCGCGGCAAGGCCCGCGATGTTGGGCGCAGCCACACCGTTGGCCGCGGGCGCCTGGGCCCATGGCGCCGGAAGGGGTATGCGCAGGTCGCCCCCAAAGATGTCGCCGACGGGCAGGTCGGATTCACGCGGCGAGCCGTGAAACTCCGGGAACACGATTTGCGGCGGCGTGACCAATGCCACTCCGCCGCCCTCCAGCGCCACCGGGGAGACGTCGAAACTTTCGCCCCGGCAACTGGCGAGGGCCAACAACAGCGCCAATGCGGCCCACGCCCCCGTCATTGATCGCCGGATTCCCACCATTCGCGCACAAGCATCGCGCCGAACGGTTGGGACGACAACCAGCGGTTAAGCGGTCGAAACAGGCAGCTCACCTTGTCCGGTACGGGCATCATAACGGATACTGATGAGCGGCCCGCGGTCTGCGGGCCGTCGTAAATGCCGGGCCGGTGGCCTGGCTGGTGGTTAGAGGCAGACGGCGACATCGCACCCGCGACCGCTAAACCGCTGACGACTCCCGATCGTGGAGGCACGCCTTGAGCGTGCCGCTCGCACACTGGAGGAGCCCATGGCTAAGAAAGTCCGCGCAGTGGTGACATTGCAAATCCCCGCCGGGAAAGCGAACCCGGCCCCCCCGATCGGCCCTGCGCTCGGCCAACACGGCGTCAACATCATGGAGTTCTGCAAAGACTACAACGCGCGCACGCAGGACAAGACGGGGCAGATCATCCCCGCGCAACTGACCATCTTCGAAGATCGCTCGTTCACGTTCATTCTCAAAACGCCGCCCGCGGCCGATCTGCTGCGCAAGGCCGCCGGAATCGACAAGGGCAGCGGCAACCCCCGGACGGAGAAGGTGGGCAAGGTGAAGGTGGCCGACATCCGCAAGATCGCGGAGACCAAGCTGCCCGACCTGAACGCCAATTCCCTGGCGGAAGCGATGAAGATCGTGGAAGGCACGGCCCGCAGCATGGGCATCGAGGTCGTATAGCCATGCCGAAAAAGGGAAAGAGGTACGTCGAAGCCGCCTCGAAGGTGGACGCCGAGAAGCTCTACCAGCCGGAGGAAGCGATCGCCCTTGCCAAGGAAGTTCATCCCGCGAAGTTCGACGAAACGGTCGAGGTGCACATCAAGACTGGCCTCGACCCGCGCCACGCCGAACAGCAGATCCGGGGCAGCACCGTGTTGCCGCACGGCCTCGGCAAGGTTCAGCGTGTGCTCGTCTTCACGGAGGGCGAATCCGTGCGCGTGGCGCAGGATGCGGGCGCCGATCACGTCGGCAGCGACGACCTGATCAAGCGCATCGAGGGCGGCTGGACCGACTTCGACGTGGCCATCGCGACGCGCGAGATGATGGGCAAGGTTGGCCGCCTCGGGCGCGTGCTCGGCCCGCGAGGCCTGATGCCGAACCCGCGCTCGGGTACGGTCGTTGCGGCGGAAGATGTCGCGAAGTCTGTGCAGGACGCGAAGCAGGGCCGCGTCGAGTTCCGTATCGACCGCCTCGCGAACATCCACGCGCCCATCGGCAAAGTCTCGTTCGACGATGACAAGCTGCGCGAGAACATGGCGACGTTCATCGAAGCGATCAACGGCGCACGGCCGAAGGAAGCGAAGGGCCAGTACATTCGCAGCATCACGCTGACGACGACGATGGGCCCCGGCATCCACCTCGACCTCGCGCCCACTTTGGCCATGAAAACAACGTAGGCTTCACCTTCTGCGACGATGGGGCACCCTTTCGGGATGCCCTCTCGTCGTCGAGGAGAGCCAGCCTGGAGTTCAGTCATCGTAACGGCGGGCGCAAGACACCACACGCTTGTGGCCATAGTCCGGCCGCTGGAACACGAAGCGAAGAGAGCGGCTGGCCGCGGCGACCAGAGCCAGCACGGTCCCCACCTGGCGGGGCACCCGTACGGACGCTGCTGTTCGCTCTCATCGAAGAGTTGTAACGCACCCACGGATCGCCACGCGGTCAGCAGCGCCGAACTGCCAGTCCCTATACAACTCAAGCGCCCTGTATTCTGCTTGGACGGTTTTCGTCCAGCGCCAATCTATTCAACGATTTCGAAGCCAGTCCGCAAGATACTTAAATGCGTTGACAATCAACAGCCCGTCGAGTTCCTGGCTGATACCAGTGAGCCCACGGACTTGTTGGCCGATCGGCATTCGCTAGAACGACCGGACGATGATTCCGGCGTGCGGGCGGCCGTGGCTCAGCCATCCGGCGTGGATCCGGGCGAAGTCAGCCACGTTCGCGGTATAGATC
>JBKKBS010000441.1:0-4957 GCA_046713815.1 Tepidiformaceae bacterium | reverse complement strand
CCCCCGACGTGCGCGCAAAGATCAGGTCGTGCGTGGCGTTGTGGAGACCGCTGTTGAAGCGCTTCTGACCATTGATCACCCAATCGTCGCCGTCGCGCACGGCCTTCGTTTCGAGCCACGAAGCATCCGAACCGTGCCCGGGCTCGGTCAGCCCGAAGGCGACGCGCGTCTTTCCCGTGAACATGCCGTCGAGGAACTCGCGCTTCTGAACCTCCGTCCCGTAGTTCTCCCACATCTTTACCGTCGGGAAGTTACCCACGATCGACGACTCGTTCTGGAGGTCGTTGTGGAGGCCGAGGCCCTTGGCCGCGAGGTGTTCGCGGATTATCGCCATCGCCAGGTTCGTGCCCCCTTTGCCGCCGTACTTCGGCGCGAGCGCGTAGCGCAGGTAGCCGGCCTTGTCCGCCCGCCGCCGCATCTCCGCCAGCAGGTCTTCCCAATCCTTACGCGGCACGCCGCCATTCTCGAAGTCCGTGCGCGCGTATTCGCGCCGGTGGTCGAAGAAGCGCATGTTGTCGTCTTGCTGCTCGAGCGGCTTGATTTCCGCCTCGATGAAATCGTCGAGGTCCTTGAGCAGGTTTTGGATGTCCTGGGGAATGTCGAAGTCCATGGCCGTCACCTTCCTGAGTTTGGTTTATGAATCGTGTTAGTGGACTATATCCGCTCGTTCGGGCTCGCGATGTGTACCTTGTTGAGCACGGTCTCCAGCAGGTGGTTGGTAAGCCGCCGCTCGTCTGTTTCACGGTCGAAATCGCCGCGCTGGATGCGGCCCACAAGCTCCTCATTCCGGGCGATCAGCCCGGTTGCGAGCGTGGCCGGCGTGTCGGGGACGGTCTGTGCGCCAAGCAGGTCGTCCAGGCCAGTCCACTCCTCGCGCTGGTAGCCGTCCTCCATCTCGAACTCCCGCCGCAACAAGGCGATCGAGTTCCCCGCGACGAGGAACTGGAATCGCTCCCAGCGGTCGCGCGCGTTCGCGGCGCGGTCCTGCATGAACTCACCCAATGCCTCGAGCAACTCACTGGCGGTCGGCCTATCCTGCATCGCTGAACCTCCGGGTCACGCCCGTGAGGCGAAGGATTTCAAGCTCCGTCTCGCCTGTGCGCCGGCCGATGGCGGCGAGTTCGTGGCTGCGGTTCCCGCCGTCGAGATGGACGCGCGCCTGCATCATCGTGATCTGGCACCAGCGGATGTTTTGGAGCACTTCCCATGCGGCCACGCGAGCGCGGTCGATACTCCGGCCGCTCGCGCGCTCATATGCCAGCACCCACTCCTCGCGGGAGGTGACGCCCCCGGCCTCCCGATCGGGCCGCGCGAACCGCCAGACGCGTGTACAGAACCAGGTAAGGTCCTCTTCCGGCTCGCTGATGTGCGTGCCCTCCCAATCCAGCACGGCCGTCAGGCCTTGCTCGTCGTAGAGCATGTTCCCGACGCGATAATCGCCATGGACCACACACGGGGGCCGCTCGGCGGGAGCCAGCTCCGCGATCCGCCGGTCGAGCCAGCGGAAAGCCCACTCCACAACCGGGTGGGGGTTCAGCAGGTCAACGCGGTACCGTTCCTCCACGAGCCGCCGCTGGAAGCGTAGCGGGTCTTCGCCCGGTTCCGGGCCAGCCATCCCCGGCGCGCCGGAGACGTCGGCGGGTGTGATCCTGTGGATGAGCACAAGGTCTTCGGCAAGGCGGGGGATGATCGCTGTTCGTGCGGCCTCGTAGGCATCGCTGGTCACGAGCTGCCTTGGGTTGGCGTCGCCCTCGACGCGGGCCATGACAAGGAAGTCCTCGCCCGTATCGCAGGTGCCCAGCGTGATCGGCTCCGGGCAACGGACGCCGCGCGCGTGCGCCACCCGCAGCACTTCGAACTCGCGCTGCGTCTTCGTGAAGTCCGAACGCCCGGCAGGGCTGACGCGCACGACAAGCTTTCGCGGGCCGTCGTCGCCGGCCGCATCCACCGCCCAGGTGTCGTGCACCGCGCCGCCCGCAAGCTTCCACGGGGCAGCGATCGCGCCGCCCTTCGGCGACAGCCTGCGTACGGCCTCGATCGCGACCGCGGAAGTGTCCGAAATCGTCATTCCTCTTTTACCCCGCTGCTGGCCGGTGCCGCGCCGCGCGCCTTTGCCTTCTCTTCCGCCCGGATGCGCGCCGCCTCCAACTGGTCCTTGATGAGCTGCGGTGGCTCCTTCCCGGCATCCGCGAATGCCTTCGCATATGCGGCCGTCCCGGGTCCGAACACCGCGCCCTGGTGCCCTTCGATCCAGTCGCGATTGTCCTCGAGCACCGAGATCTGGCCCTGGAACCGTGGCGCGACATACCGCGCCCACAGCTCGAAGCTTCGGTAGTTGGCGTCGGTCGGCGCCCACTCGTGTGCCAGCGCGAGGACGCCGCCAATGCCGCCGGAGCGCTCGATCAGCCGCTCCACTGCGGCGATCGCGTCCTCCGGCGTGCCGATGATCATCCCGCCCCGTTCAGCTGCCTCTTCGGCGGTGGATGCTCCCATTGCGAAGGGCGACCCGGTCGGCCCGCCCTTCGCTTTCCGGTCGCCTACATAGGCCTGCCGCTTGAACCCCTCGCGCACATCCGCGACTGCCCGTTGGCGCGACTCCGCAAGGTGGATTGGGACCACCACTCGCCAGTTGCGGCGGTCGACCGCCTGTCCCGATTCCGCCGCCGCTTCCTCCACCCAGCCCCACGTTTGTTCGAAGGCGGCATTGTCCGCCCCCGCGACGGAGAGCAGTCCCGTGCCGTGCTTGCCTGCCGCCATCGGGCCGGTCGGCGTGAATGATGCCGCCGTGAACACCGGCAGGTGTGGGAGGGTGTAGTTCGCAAGCTGAAGCCGCGCCTCCCGCAGCGTGAACCAATCGGTCGTCATGTTCAGCGGCTCACGCGTGCGCAGCAGGTGGATGATCGCGTCGAGCGCCTCGTTCATGCGCGTGCGTTGCATCGTGGGCTCGATGCCCATCATGTACGCGTCCGACGTCAGCGCCCCGGGCCCGCAGCCGAGCATCGCCCGTCCCTCGGTGAGGTGGTCGAGGAATACCATCTGGTCCGCGACGATGAAGGGGTGGTGGTAGGGGAGGCTCGTCACGCCCGTCCCCAGGCGGATGCGCCGCGTGCGCTGCGCCGCCGCCGCGATAAAGGCCCCGGGATCCGCGATCAGCTCGCGCGCATAACTGTGATGCTCGCCGATCCATGCTTCGTCGTAGCCCAGCTCGTCGAGGTGCTCGACCAGCTTCAGGTCGCGTTTGAGGGCCAGCGTTGGGTTCTCGCCGACGCGGTGAAACGGCGCAAGGAAAATACCGAACTGCATGCGATGTGGAAGCACGAACCCTCCGGAGACAATCCTATTCCACGGCCTGGCGCCTCGGACAGACCCGCCAATCGTTAGCGTGGCGCGAAGAATCTAGCTGCCTGCCGCGGTAACGGTCAACGCAAGCCTCTAGATATTTGCCGCCCGCTCGCAACCGCGCAACGAGTGCACGGTTCGCCATGAACAGGCGCATGCGGGCGCGGTCGGCCATACACATCCTGGAAAAGCGCGATGCCGAAACGGGACTGTGCCTCAGCGAAGGAGCAACGGCAATCGCCGGTAACCGAACACCACCGGGGCGAGCGCCTGGCGCTCGCCGGGTTCGCGCCCCGGCGCGATTTCGGTGTAACGGTCGAGCAACTGGTTAATCGCCACGCGTGCTTCGAGGCGGGCGAGCGGGGCACCAAGGCAGTAGTGGATGCCCAGGCCAAAGGCGATGTGCTGATGCAGATCGCGGTCGAGCTGGAATTGTTCCGGCTCCGGGAACTCCTCGGGGTCCCGGTTGCCGGCGCCGAAGAAGACCTGGATGATGTCCCCTTCACGGACGCGTTGGCCCCCGATCTCGGCGTCGGCTACGGCGAGTCGCGGAATCACCTGCACGGGACTTTCGAAGCGGAGCGTCTCCTCGATGGCAGGCTCCACGAGTGAACGGTCGTCGCGAAGAAGGGCCCAAACATCCGGCCGTCGGGACGCGATGCCAAGGAAGTTGCTCAACAAGTTGGTGGTGGTTTCGTTCCCCGCGATGAGGAGGAGGATGCAGAACCCGAGGATTTCGTGGTCCCTAAGGCGCTCGCCATCCACTTCCGCGTTGACAAGTGCCGTGATCAGGTCTTCGGCGGCCTCGCTTCGACGTTTTGTGGCCATCTCGCCGAAGAACGCAGCCATCTCCCAAGCGTTCTGCATGCGCGCTGCCGGGTCGGCGCCGTAGAAGTCGAGGAAGCTGTCGCTCCAGCGCTTGAAGCGCTCGTGCTCCTCGCCGGGGATGCCGAGCATCCGAGCGATGACCTTCACGGGCAGCGGAACTGTGAGGGCGCCGACGACGTCGGTTTCGCCGGATTCCATCCGCTCAAGCAACTCGTTCGCGACGGACGTCACCCAGGGCTCCAGCGCGGCCACGCGTCGCGGCGTAAAGGTCTTGTTGACCAGGGCGCGCATACGCGTGTGGCGCGGCGGATCGTCGCCGATGAGCACGAGCCCCCCGTCCGGACCGCCGAGCAGGCGCGACGAAAATGAATCATGGTCGCGCAGCACGCGAAAGCAGTCCTCAAACTTGAGCACCACCCAAGATTCTCCGCCTTGCGCCATGGGCGCGTCGCCAGCGGCCGCGCGGAAAGGCGACTGCGCTCGCATGCGGCCGTACCAGGGGTAGGGGTCGCCGATATTTTCCGTCGTCCAAGGTTCGGTCGCCGTGACCATCGAGCGCCTCCTGACTGAGCATCTTACCGGCTTGCGGATCGCAGGCTCACCGTGGAATGTGCGTCGTCGTCACTTCCGCGAGGAGCTTTCGATCCCGTCCGAGGACCTGTGTCCGCACGACAGTCACTCGCCGTCCGCGTCGCACGATGCTCGCTTCCGCGGTCACGAAGCCGCCCGCCTGGTTAGTGAGCAGGCTCGCGTGGAGGTCGATCGCCAGCGGAAAGCCCGTGCCATCCTC
>JBKKBS010000440.1:0-17272 GCA_046713815.1 Tepidiformaceae bacterium | reverse complement strand
GGCGACATCGTCCTCGTGCGAACGGGCTGGTGGTCCGTGTTCCTCAATGAACGCAACGGCGAAGCATGGACCGCCGGCTCACCCGGCGTGGGCTGGCGCGTTGCGGAGTGGCTCCACCAGAAGGAATGCGCCGCCATCGCCTGCGACAACATCGCCGTGGAGGTTTCGGGGGCTGAAGTCGAAGGCGTACTGCTACCCTTCCACCTGCTCTGCATCCGCGACATGGGGCTGATGCTGGGCGAGATGTGGGACTTCGAAGCGCTAAGCAAAGACTGCGCCGCGGACGGAGTCTACGAGTTCCAGCTTGTCGCCCCGCCCCTGCGTGTGACCGGCGCCGTCGGCTCACCCATCAACCCGCTGGCGTTGAAGTAGCAAGTCTGGTCGTGATGCGGCAGAATCCGCCGCGGAGTTGGGTGTGACGATGGCACAACAAGCGCTCTCCGGGCTGTGCGTGGTGGAGGCTGGCGGCATGATCTCCGCCGCCTACGCGGCGAAGCTGATGGCCGACCTCGGGGCGGAAGTGATCAAGGTTGAACCGCCCGAGGGAGATGCGTCGCGGGCGCGGGGGCCGTTCCCCCATGGCCTGGAGGACGACCCCGAGGCGAGCGGCTTGTTCCTCTACCTCAACGCGAATAAAAAGGGCGTCACCCTTGACCTCGCGAGCAGCGAAGGGCGGGACGCGCTCCTTCGCCTCTTGACCAATGCCGATGTCTTCATCAACAACTTCACCCCTCGACAGCTCGACGCGCTCGACCTTCACTATGAGTCGTTGGCCGGACAGCTCCCTCGAATCGTCTACACGTCCGTCACTCCCTTCGGCCTGTCCGGGCCGCACCGGGACTGGGAGGCGACGAACCTCACCGTCGTCGCCGCCAGCGGTTGGGCATCGGTCACGCCGGGGAACAGCCCGTACGAAGATTTGCCCCCGCTGAAGGCGTTCGGCAGCCAGGCCGATTTCCAGGCCGCCAACCACGCTGCCGTCGCCACCATGGGCGGCCTTTTCGCGCGCCGCAAGACGGGGCTGGGCCAGCTCATCGAGGTCTCGGCCCAGGAGTGCATCGCGGCAGCGTTGGAGCTCGCACTCGTCACGTACACGTACACGGGCCGCGTTGCCAGCCGCCTCGGGATTCGCACCGCCGCTCCCATGGAGATCATGGAGTGCAAGGACGGACTGATCTTCGTGATGACGGCCGACCCCCACCAGTGGGAGTCGTTCGTCCACGTTATGGGGGACCCTGAATGGGCGAGCTGGGAGATCTTCGACGACCGCTTCAAACGCGGCGCCAACCGCGACGTTCTTCGTCCGCTGATCGAGACGTGGTTGATGGAGCGCACCGTCCAGGAGGTGTTCGACCTCGCCGGTGAGGCTCGCCTGCCGTTCGCACCCGTCTCCAACATCGGGGATCTGGTGGATTCACCTCACCTGAAAATGCGAGGCTTCTTCGTCACGATGCGCCATCCGGTCGCCGGGGAGGTCAAGGCGCCCGGCGCCCCCTACGTTATGCCCGAGACCCCGTGGGAGCTTCGCTCGCCCGCCCCGCTCCTCGGTCAGCACAACGATGCGGTCCTGGGCGCCCTTCGAAACGAGGTGGTCGCATGAATTCCAATCCCAGGCTTCCGCTGGATGGCATTCGCGTCGTCGACATGAGCTGGATGTGGGCCGGCCCGTACTGCGCCCTCCAACTCGCCGAGCTTGGCGCGGAAGTGATCCGCATCGAATCGAATCAGCGCCCCTGTATGAACCGCCGCGTGCCTCCCTACGCCAACGACGAGCCCGGACTCAACCGCGGCGGCAGCTTCAACCAGTGGAACCAGCAGAAGAAGAGCGTCCTGCTCGACATGAAAGTTTCCGGCGCTTCGGAGCTCGCGCGCGAATTGATCGCGCAATCCGACGTGTTCATCGAGAACTACGCCGTCGGCGTCGTCCAACGCCTGGGCCTGGACTACGAAGCGCTGTCGAAGGGCAACGCGGGACTCATCATGTGTTCTCTCAGCGGCTACGGCCTCACCGGGCCCTACCGGGACCGCGTGGCCTTCGGCACACCTCTGACCATGATCAGCGGCTTATCCGTGCTCAGCGGCTACATCGGGCACGGGCCCGGCGAGGTTGGTATCTCCTACGGCGACCCGAACGGGGGGCTGCACGGCGCCTTCGCCATCCTCTCGGCGCTCTGGAAGCGCGAGGAGACGGGCAAGGGCCAGTACATCGACCTCTCTCAGTGGGAATCACTCGTTTCCATCCTCCCGGAGGGCGTGCTGCCCTTCACGATGCGTGGTGAACAGCCCGAGCGCATGGCTAATCGCGACCCCCAGGTCGCCCCTCACGGCATATATCGCTGTGCCGGCGAAGACCGGTGGGTGAGCATCGCCGCCCGCGACGACGGTGAGTGGCGGACGCTTGCGAGGCTGATCGATGCCACGCTTGCGACAGACGCGCGCTTCAGCACCGTGGCGGGCCGCAAGCAACACGAAGACGCACTGGATGCCGCGATCGCAGGCTGGACGTCCACCCGGAATGCATCGGCGGTCACGGA
This sequence comes from Tepidiformaceae bacterium, assembly GCA_046713815.1. GTDB lineage: Bacteria > Chloroflexota > Dehalococcoidia > Tepidiformales > Tepidiformaceae > JBBDMZ01. Next base: position 14,738 of record JBKKBS010000440.1, on the reverse strand, counting down.
CGAGCTACAGGCCGCGAGGATCCCCGCCGCGCCGGTGATGGATATGCAGGAGGTCGGCGACGACCCGCACCTCAACCAGCGCGGCTTTTACGTCCAACTGGATCACCCGGAAGCTGGCCGTCAAAAACACGCTGGCATTCCCTGGAAGTTCCACGGCACACCGTTGGCGATCACCGAGCCTGCCCCGTGCATGGGCGAAGACAACGAGTACGTGGTCATGGAGTTGCTCGGCCGTTCTCGCGAGGAGTACGAGCGATTGCTCGCGGACGGGGTACTGAACTGATGGACGCAAACGCGGATGTCATCCGTTGCTTCGTCGAGGCCATGAACCGTCACGACATGGACGCGCTCGAAGCCTGCTACGACCCCGCCGCCCGCATCCTCTACCCGGGTCGCGACCCGCAGACGCCGGCGCAGCTTGCCGCCGCGGAGCGAGCCATGCTCGAAAACGTGCCCGACTATTGGATCGAGGCCACCTCGGTGATCGAGGCGGACGGAGGGCATGTGCTCCTCGAGCTGCGCATGGGCGGCGCCCAGCGAGACGAACTCGGTGGGCGCTCGTTCGCCATCACCGGTGCGTACGTCTTCCGATTGGCGAACGGCAAGATCATTGAGGAACGCGCCTACCCCGACCTCGCCGGGCTCCGCCGCCAACTGTCGTCGCGCTAATCTCAGCCGCCGGTCACGCGCTCCCTGATGGGCGTGTAGAACCAGGCAACAGTCCTGCTGCGATCGAGCGACGGGGAGATCTCCATGGAGCCGGACCCCGCGCGCAAGATATTGGCCGCCGACTCGGTGTCCTCGGCATCCACCTCGTAGATCGCCAGGTATCCGTACGGGAGGTCGCCTCGCGTCATCTGGCCGTCCGAGAGTTTGAAGCGCTGCGCGGCCTCGAAGCCGGGAAGGCCAAGCACATCCCCCAGGTGCGTGCCGTCGTACCAGCCGTTGAATGCGTCATCTTCGCCGTCACAGGCGTTGCTGAGGACAACCAGGACGTGCTTCATGCTTTCCTCCGCGTTCAGTAGCCGCTGGCGCCACCGTCGATGGCATAGATCGTGCCGCTGATGTATTCCGCTTCATCAGAGGCGAGGAAGGCCGCGAGGCCAGCGACCTCGTCGGCCGTCCCCACGGGCTTGATGACGCCCGGGCGGGGCGCGACAATTCCCTCGCCCAGCTTCTGCTTGGATATCTCGAGCATCGGCGTCTGCACCGCGCCAGGCGCAATCGTAACGCAGCGAACGCCGTCGTTCGCGTGTTGGCGTGCGATGCCGCGCGAAAGGGCATTCAGCCCGGCCTTGCTCGACGCGTACGCCGTCCCGCCACCGAAGCCCGCCTGGGACGAGATGTTGATGATTACCCCTTTGCGCGCGGAGACCATGTGGGGCAACACGTACTTGCATACCAGGAAGGGCCCACGCAGGTTCACGGCGAGGATCGTGTCCCAGGTGTCTTCGGGGATGTCCACGATGCGCGTGTCCGTGAGGATGCTCACACCCGCCGCGTTCACGGCGATGTCCAGGCGGCCGCAGTCCGCCACGATCGCGGCGATCGTGGTCTGCACTTGTTTCGATTCGCGGACATCCACGACGCGTGGTTGCCCAGCCCCTCCCGCGCTCGCGATCTTGTCCACCGTTGCCTGCGCCGCGGTCTCATTTCGATCCAGCACATTCACCGTCGCCCCTTCGGCGGCGAAGCGCCGGGCGATGGCCGCGCCGATGCCAGAGCCGCCGCCCGTCACAAGTGCGATTCTCCCGGCCAGCCGTTGGTCCATCAGCCTCTCGGTAGGCCAAGGCCACGGGTGGCGATGATGTTGCGCTGGATCTCCGAGGTGCCGCCTCCGATGGTCGTTGTCAGGTAGGTCTGCGTGCCGAGCGCGAACCGTGCCCGCAACTTCGACCACTTGCTTGCTTCGTAGAGCTGCCCGAAGAGCTGCAAGGCCTGGAAACCCGTGTGCGCGAGTCTCACGTTCAACTCCGAGGAGTAGACCTTGCCCATGGAGGCCTCGTAGTTGGGGATCTTCCCGGCCTCCTGGATCGAGGCGATACGGTAGGCCAGGTTCCGGCTCACCTCCACCTCGATCCAACGATCCGCGATCTTCTGCCGCAGCTCCGGGCGGTTACTCGTATCAGGTTGCCGGATGCCGCGATTCTCCCGCACGAAGTCGATGAGTTCATGGAGCGTGCGCCGCATGCCCGACGCGCCGCCGATGCCCGAACGTTCGAAATCCAGCAGCGCCGCGCCGATGTACCAGCCCTGGTTCTCCTCGCCTACCAGGTTCTCCGCCGGTATGCGCACGTCTTCGAAGTACTCCTGGCAGAAGTGGACGTAGTTCGTCATCGAGTGGAGTGGCATGACTGCCAGGCCGGGAGACTTCATCGGGACAAGGAAGAAGCTGATTCCCTTGTGCTTCGGCGCTTCTGGATCGGTACGGGCAAGGATGAAGATCCAGTCAGCGTTCAGGCCGTGACCCGTCCAGATCTTCGAGCCGTTGATTACGTACTCGTCGCCATCACGCACTGCGCGCGTCTGGAGAGACGCGAGATCGGAGCCCGCATTGGGCTCGGAATACCCCTGCGCCCACATAACCTCCGCTTTCGCGATGCCCGGGAGATGCTGTCGCTTCTGCTCCTCACTCCCGTAGATCATAAGCACCGGACCGAGCATGTTCAGGCCGTTCGCGTTCAGGACCGGCGCCCGCCGGTAGCCGATCTCTTCCCGCAGCACGACCTGCTCCATGATGCTGTAGGAGAGCCCGCCATACTCTTTCGGCCAGTGCGCGGTCAGCCAGCCCCGCTCCGAGAGCTTCTTGTTGAATGCCAGGGCGACCGCATGCTCGTCGCGATCTCCGCTCCACTCCGTCCCCACGGGCGACTCCTCGAACTCCGGAGGCAGGGCCTCGCGAAGGAACGACTGGATATCGCTACGGAGCTTTTCCTGCGCCTGGCTGAACCGGAACTGCATCGCGGTAACCCTCAGGCGCTCGTATTGGCGGCCACGGCAGCGGGCTCACCCGAGCGCTTCTTGAAGTAAGGGATAATATGCTTGCCAAACAGCCTGAGCGACTCCATCACCTTCTCATGCGGCACGCGCCCCGCCTGCATGAGGCACATGATCTGATCCACGCCGATCTCTTCCCAGTGCTTGATCACGTTGATGCAGCGCTGTGGGTCGCCAATGCAGACCACGGCATCGTCCACCATCCGGTCGATCTCCTCGGGCGACGTCTCGACTTCCGTGAAGTATTCGCGGCCATACCAGGCCCGCCATGCCCCGTCCTCCTTGGCCCACTTCCCGTAGAGCTGCTGGGCGCCCATGGCGTAAGCCCCTGCCGCAAAGCCGCCGACCCGCTTCGCCTCGGCGTCGTCCTCCAGGCACAACGTCACCGTGAACGCCGCGACGTTATTGTTGACGAAGGCGCCCACGGGGGTCGCGCTCTTCACGCGCTCCTTGTACATCGAAACGGACTTTTCCGATTGTCCCGGCGCGGACAGCGAGAAGGACAGCACGCCGAGACCTTTGTCCGCCGCGATCTCGAACGTCTGGGGGCTCACGCCCGACACCCAGAGGGGCGGATGCGGCTTCTGCACGGGCTTCGGGATTACGTTTCGCGGTGGGACAGTCCAAAACCTGCCCGAGTGCTCGAAGCTGTCTTGCGTCCACATCTTCGGGATCATCTCAAGAGCTTCTTCCCACATATCGCGGGAGACCTCCGGGTCCACGTTGAATCCGCCCAGCTCCGCCTCCGAGGTACCGCGTCCCGTGCCGAACTCCAGCCGTCCGTCGCTCAGGATATCGAGTACAGCCGCTCGCTCCGCAGCACGCACGGGGTGATTCATGGTCAGAAGCACGACGCCGTGACCGAGCCGGATCTTCGTGGTGCGCGCGGCAACCGCCGTCAGGAACAACTCGGGCGCGGCTGAATACGAGAATTTCTCCGTAAAATGGTGCTCCGTCTCCCAGACATACTCGAAGCCCATCTCCTCGGCAAACTGGATCTGTTCCAGGGCTTCCTTGTACGCTCGCCGCACGGCCCCCTCGTCATGCGGCCGAAGGGCGATGAGCTCGTAAAACAGGCCAAACTTCATGATCCGGGCTCCTGCGGGCGTTGCCGCCATCCCGGCGACCGCCCGTAGCCTACGTGGCAAATAGCGTAAAAGTCAATCGATCGCGTATGACAGGCTGAGAAACGCAATTCCACAGCCCAATTGTATGCGCAAACTACAACCGCCGCGCTTGGCGCACTCAGCTGGCAACGTCTATCATGGGCGACCGACGGCCCGCTCGCATCGCGATCATCTCCGTTCCGAGGATGCCATGAAATTTCACTGGTTCGCCGAGGTCACCTACCCGTTCCTCCCGGATGACTTCGCGGAGAAATACCCCAGCGCATGGGTCAACGTTCCGCCCGCCGTTGCCGACCCCTTGAAAATCGGCGACACCTACCGGATGTTCCTCGACCTCATGGAGTACGCGGACTCCGTCGGGTTCGATGGCCTCGCGGTGAACGAGCATCACCAGACCGTCGGGGCCATGACACCGTCCCCGAACCTGCTGGCGGCTGCTCTCGCCAAGAACACGAAGAACGCCGCCATCCTCGTCATCGGCGATAGCCTTGCCCTCTACAACCCCCCGACGCGCGTCGCCGAGGAGCTGGCCTATCTCGACTGCCTCTCCGAGGGGCGGCTAATCGCGGGGTTCGTCTATGGCACTTCCATGGATTCGGTCTACGCGTATGGCATCCCGCCTGCCGAGCTTCGTCCCCGCTTCGCCGAAGCGCGGGACCTTATCCTTCGCGCCTGGCAGGCGGAGGAGCCCTTCGCCTTCAACGGCAAGTACACCCGCCTTCGGTACGTGAACACCTGGCCAAAGCCGGTGCAGAAGCCGCTGCCGCCCATCTGGGTGCCCGGCAGCGGCAGTATCGAGACGTGGGACCTCGTCACCGAGCGCGATTACTGCTACGGCCACCTCTCCTTCTCCGGCATGCGCTCCGCCAAGCCCGTGGTCGATGGGTACTGGGACTACGTGAACAAGCTGGGCGGCAACATGAACCCCAACCGCATGGCATTCACGCAGATCTGTTGCGTGGCGAACTCCGACGCCGAAGCGGAGAAACTCTATTACGACGCTGTAAAGTACTTCTACCGCTACACAAACCGTGTCTCACGCAGCTTCACGAGCGCGCCCGGGTATCGCAGCGCGAAGTCGATGCTCTGGGAGCTCGAACGCCAGCAGCTGAATCCCGACCGCGAACGCGCATATTCGGGGCAGATGAGCTTCGCTGAGTATGCGGAGAAGGGCTACATCGTTGCGGGCACGCCCCAGACGGTTCGCGAGCGACTGCGCGAGATCGCCACCGAGCTGCGCGTGGGCCAGCTCATCCCCACGCTCCACATCGGGAATCTCCCGGGTGAAGTCGCGAAGGAGAATACGCGCCTGTTCGGTACGGAGGTCATCCCCTACCTGCGCGACATTTGGGCGGACCAGCCCGACCACTGGACCCCGAAGGTGAGCCAGGAACGGGTGGCCGCCAACGAACGGGCTGCGGTCGCCGTGGGCGGAGCGCAATAGCGAGACTCAGTGCCCCGTCCATTGCGGGTCGCGCTTCTCCAGAAACGAACGCACACCTTCCCGGAAGTCGTCCATCCCGCGCATCCGCGCGAATTCGCGGTTGTTCTCGCGGTAGATGTCGTGGGGGTCGCGGCGCAGGGCCTCGTACAACTGGCGTTTGTGGACCGCAACGCATTCGGGCGCGCCGCCGGCCAACTTCCGCGCCAGCGCTATCGCCGTCGCCAGGAGGTCGCTGTCGGGAACCACTTCATCGACCAGTCCGATGCGGAGTGCCTCGGCCGCGTTGATGATCTCACCGGAATAGAGCAACCGCGCCGCCTGGGACATGCCGATGAGACGTGGCAGGATGATCGGTCCGGCGGCCATGTCCGTCACCAGCCCGCGCCGCGCGAACACCCATCCCAATCGTGCGGACTCACCGGCAAGTCGCATGTCGCAGGTCAGCGTGATCTCGGCCCCCCAACCGACGGCCGCACCGTTGATCGCGCACACCACGGGCTTCGGGATGTTCGCCCCGAACCATGCCTGCGGCCAGCCGCTGTCTTCGCGGATGGCGAAGCGCTCATTCATATCCGTTGTCAGCGGCTGATTTTCGACGCCACCGCCCAGGTCGGCGCCCGCGCAAAACGCTCGTCCCTTGCCCGTGAGCACGACCGCTCGCGCGGACGCATCGGCGGAGACCGTTTCCATTCGCGCTTCGAGGTCGGCAAGTGTGGTTGGCCCGACGGCATTGAGCTTTTCAGGACGGTTCAGGGTGATGATGGCGACTTCGCCATCTCGGTCAAGAAGGACCGCGTCGTCGCTGCCCATGCTAGCCCCCGGCGGCCGCGCCCGCGGGCTGCTTCAAGCGAGGCATCACTTCGTTGGCGAACAGGCGGATCGATTCCAGGATCTTCTCGTGGGGTGTGCGTGCCCCCTGCATGAAGAGCATGACTTCGTCCACGCCCGCGTCGATCAGGCTGTTGAGGCCCCGAGCACAGGTCTCCGGGCTTCCGATGCACGCCTGCCCAAGCTCCACCAGCTCCTGCATGGAGTGCGTTTGGCCGAGTGCCATCTGGCGCTTGAAGTTTTCGATGATGTACTCGTAGGTAGGCGGCGCCGTCCCTTCCAGCCAGGGCGCGAACAGCCCGCCCACCTGCTGTTGGAAGAGCCGGTAGTTGTACTCCTGGATCTCCAGCGCTTCCTCGTCCGTTGGGCAACAGAGACCGATACGCAAGACGGCAAAGCGGTCGTTGATCACGCCGCCCGCCGGTTTCGCTTTCTTTAGCGCCTCCTTGTGCATCTGGACGTAGTCGTTGCTATTGAGGTCGCTGATCCCGAACCCCAGGACGCCAAGGCCGTGCTCTCCCGCGAACTGGATGCTCGATGGCTGGGTGGAGGCGACCCACATGGGTGGATGGGGTTGCTGCACGGGCTTGGGCGTTATGCGTCTTCGCGGGATGCGAATGTTCTCGCTCTCGTATTCGAAATACTCCTCCGCCCACATCCGCGGAATGATCTCCAACGCCTCTGCCCATTGCTTCTGCGTGTCCGCGGGGTCGATGTCGAAGCCGTCCAATTCCTCCTGCGATGTCGCCCGCCCGCCGCCGAACTCCACCCGTCCGTTGCTCAGGATATCGAGTGTCGCGATGCGTTCCGCGGCCCGGATCGGGTTGTTGATCTTGTAGGGCAAGTGCATGATGGCGTGCCCCAGCCGCAGGTCTTTCGTGCGCTGGGAGACGGCCGCCAGGAACAATTCCGGGCACGACATGCTTGAGTACCCGGGCAGGAAGTGGTGCTCTACCGCCCAGACAGCGTGGAACCCCACCTCGTCGGCCACAACGCACTGCTCAATCGCTTCGTGGAAGCGCTTCTGCACGGCGCCGGGCGCGTCCGGGTCGTCGGTCGTGAGTTCGTAGAATAGTGAAAGCTTCATCCGTCACCCTCCGGCGCGAAAGTACCGTCAGTGCTGGATATTGTCAACCGCAACCGAAACGGCCTCCGCACCTGAGATTGCCAAGCCAGGCCGCCCGTGGCTGCGATAATCTCAGCGTGATGGCTCGCCAGGCATTCCCGGCAGATCCATAGCGCCCAGGCTCAACACCCGCCACAAGAGCGGCCCTTGGAACGCGAACGCCATCCGTGAGAACGCCGTACCCACTTCGCCGCGGTGGTCCTCCACCGGGCTCAACGCGTCGAGCACTAACGCGTAGGGCGGCGTCCCCGGCGCAATATTTATGAGCCGGTACCATAGCTTGTTGTAGGCGCGGCGCGTGCGCCCTGCCTGCCGCTCCACCGCCCCGATCCCGTCGAACGTCCCCGCCGAGGGGTGGGGTGGCGAGATCGTGAAGACGATCCCTGGCGTCGACAGTGCGCGCAGCCTTGGAAGGTCGGCTGCCGCCAAGGCCGAGACCCAGGCCGCCGCCGCCTGGACCTGGGTCTCCATCTGGCGTGGCACAGACAATCCGGGGGCCAGCTCGTACGCGCAGTCCTCGGAGGGCGTGCCGTCCGTCCAAATTGCCCCCCACCCGGCCTCGTCCACAAGGGTCTCCATCTGGTGGTACACCACAAGCCGCCGTACACCGTCGATGGCCTGTACGTCCCGCACCAGTTGGCCCAACTCCAACTCGGAGGGCAGCGCGGCGTCGAACGCCAGGTCAAATTCCCCGGTTACGCGGTATACCTCAAGGGTGTACGGCGACGCCCGAAGTGTCTCCTGGGCTACGGTGAGCGCCGACATCTCGGCATGGAGGAGGCCAAGTATGCGGGTGTTCAACCCAAACGCATCAAGGTTCGGCCGGGCTCGCAGGTCGAGGACGTCGGCCGATCGCATCCGCTGAAGGCGATTGGCCGCAGTCATACCGGTCACGCCAAGGCGCGCTCCCAGCGCCGCGTATGCCATGCGCGGGTCCCGCTCCAATTCCGCGAGAATGCGACGGTCCAGGTCATCCACAGGCATCACTTTGCGGTCGTTTCCGTCAGCCATGCTCCCCCGACTGGTCGCAAGTATGGAAGTGAATCCCCAACGATCGCAAGCGGTGAAGCCCTCCGGCGCGGTAATTACGCACCACTCACCACCGCGCCTTGAGGTTCTCAATCTGGACTGCTAGCGTCTGTCCCGTGGTATCACCGGAAGTATCAGCCGGGACGGCCGCGAGGCATCGTGAAAGACGTGCTGTACGGCTGGTCGCGTCTCGCGGGTGTGGGCGGCGTCGCCGCCTGTGTTGGGGTTGCGGTCAAACCGTGGGAAACAACTGCTCGTCACTTCGAGCCGGATCTGATGCCCCACGCGGAACACGTTCGACGTCACCAGCATATCGATCACCAGCTCCTCGGGAACGTCCGGCGTGAGCAACGCCCCTCCATCGTTCCCCGGCCGGTAGCGCGCCCGCAGGATGCCCTCCGTCACATTTGCCGCATAGCCATCCGGAGAGACATCCACCAACTTGGCGTGGAAGTCGGTGTCTGGCGCCGAACTGGATGCGAACAACGCAAGCCGTACTTCGCCAGACACCTCCACGGCCTGGGTCAGGGGTGGTGTGGCATACACAAGCACGTCGGTCCGCTCGGCCGCTCTCCGCTGGTCGTAGATCCCGCCGCCACCCACGGTCGGCGCCGGGTTGAGCGGATTGTAGAGGAACACGTCCGGGGGCTCGGCCGCCCCCGGCGGGTCCAGCGACAGCGCGCCATCGCCCGTGGCGCTATTGGCGCGGCCCCCGCTCCGCGGGAAGTAGTCGACGTATTGCGTGCGCGCGAGCGGCCACTCCTGTTCGTCACGCCAGCCGTCGTTCATGACATAGATGCGCACGGGCGGCTCGTCGAGCATGCCCGTGTCCTGCTCGTGCAACCAATGGTGAAACCATCGCATTTGTATCTCTTCCAACGGTACGGCAGCGTTGAAGCCAAATCCTCGCTCGCCGACGGTCGTGACAGTCGGCGCGTTGTGTGTCCACGGTCCCATCAGCAGCCGCTGGCCGTCGCGCGCTTCCGCCGTTGCCGCTTTCTGCGTCAGCCCGGAGAAATTGCGCGGCGGTCCGGCCACAAAGAGGTCGTACCAACCGCCAAAGTTGAACGCCGGGACCGTGATCCGATCGTGGTGCGCGAGGATGTTGATGTGTTCCCAGTATGCATCGCGGGCCGGGTGGCTTAACCACTCCTGCCAGTACGGCGCCAGACCTTGGCGGCCCAACAGCGGTTCGTCGGCGAGTGGCCAGGGCGAAAGCGTCCGCCGTAAGCGCTCAATCGCCTGTAGCAGGCGCGACTCCTCCGCCGCTCGGTCGTTCTCGGGAAGTCCGAGCCGGGCGAGGTGCGGGGCGGCGAGGAACTGCACCGTCCAGGCCCAGGTGAAGGCAAGGTTCACTGCCCCGCCCCGGTAGATCCAGCCGTCATAGTAGTCCGCCGCCGTCATCACCGGGAACACCGTACGCAAATGCGGTGGGGCCGAGATCGCGGCCAGCCATTGTGTCGCCCCCACATAGGACATCCCATACATCCCCACACTGCCGTTCGACCATCCCTGCGCCGCGCACCACTCGACGGTGTCGTAACCGTCCTCGATCTCGCTGAAGAACGGTGTCCAATCGCCCTCGGAGGAGTACCTCCCCCGGCAATCCTGGACAACGACCGCGAAGCCCTCACTCGCCGCGCGGATGGGGTTCATCATCGCGGAGCCGTTCTGCCCGCCCTTGCTATACGCCGTGCGCTGCAGCAGCACCGGATACTGACCCGGCGCGGCCGGTCGGTACACGTCCGCGAACAGCCTCACGCCGTCGCGCATTTCTGTCGGCACGTCGCGGTGTACCAGGAGGTCTCCCATGCGTGGCCTCATTCAGTGTGGATGGCCGATGATCCCGGTTGCGTGTGAACGATGTCAAGGCGCAGCCACTTGCAAAACGCTACAGGTGGTGCGCCGTCTGTTGCGGAATACAACTGGCGCCAGTATCTTCGCCTCGCAATCGACTACCGGGAGGAATCGATCATGGGCAAACTCGAAGGCCGCGTTGCCATCGTTACAGGCGCCGGCCGGGGGATCGGCGCGTCCCTGGCGCGCATCATGGCCGGCGAAGGAGCGGCGGTCGTGGTCAACGACCTCGGCTCCGCCGTGGACGGCTCCGCCACCAGCGAGCGTCCTGCCGAGGAAGTCGCCAACGGCATCGTCGCCGAAGGCGGACAAGCCGTCGCCAACTTCGACAGTGTCGCCGACCATGATGCCGCCGAGAACCTCGTCCGCACTGCCATCGACCAGTTCGGGCGCCTCGACATCATGGTGAACGTCGCCGGCATCCTCCGTGACCGCATGGTCTTCAACTTGTCGAAGGAAGATTGGGATGCGGTCCTCGACGTGCATCTCAACGGCACCTTCAATACGTCCAAGTTCGCTTCGATTTACTGGCGTGCCGCCCGCGAAGGAAGCTACCGGCTGATCAACTTCACCTCCGAGTCGGGACTCTATGGCGCGCCCGGCCAGCCGAACTACGCGGCCGCGAAGATGGGCATCGTCGGTTTCACTTACTCTTGCGCGAACGCCCTCGGAAGGTACGGGGTCACGGCGAACTGCATCAGCCCGCGGGCCGCCACGCGCATGACCGGCACCATCCCCACCGACCGGGGCACGTCCATGCGCGACGAGAACGCGGAGACCTCGCCGGACCGCATCGCCCCGCCGGTCGTCTGGCTTGCGAGTAAGGAGTCCGATTGGTTCACAGGTCACGTCGTGGGGGTGCACGGGTACGAGTTCTCGCTTTTCTCCGATCCCCACGTCATTTCCCGCGTCGTGGGTACCGGCCCCTGGGATCTTGATTCCGCCTGCTCCCAGCTCGACCAGTCGTTCCGCGCCGCCCTCGAAGGCACCGATCCCTCCATCCGCGCCGCGCTAGGCAGACAGTAGAAGGTGTCCTCGAACGGCGGCGGACGCATACAAAAGGTGATCGAGCTTCGCTCCTGGGATGAGCCGGACGCGTTCGCGGTGGGGCACGCCCGCGCTGCCCGGGCCGCCGCGCTCGCCTGCACAATCAACCTCCCGGAGGTCTTTCCCGGCGAACATCCGCCCTCACCCTGGGCGGCGGTCTTCGAGACGTGGGTGGACTCTCTCGACAGCTACCGGGACATCCTCGATGCCGAGCGTCGCGCGCGCCAATCCGGGCCGGTCGCCGCCTACCATGTCGCGGAGCACATCGCGAAGGATGAGCCGCCCCGTCCCGTACCGGGCCAACGCACCCCTGGTGTGAAGGCCATCTACTTCGTCCGCCGTCGGCCAGCCCTTTCCGACCACGAAGCGTCGACTCTCTGGCGAGACCATGCGGACGTCGCCCGCGAACACCACACGGGCATGTCTCGTTACGTGCAGAACGCCGTCATCGCGGCCCTTGTGCCAGGTTCCCCGGTGTTTCACGGCATCGCCGTCCTGCATTTCCCCTCCCTCGAGGATTTGAGCGAGCGCATGTATTCCTCGTCCGCGGGCGAGGCGGCCATCCGCTCCGACGCCACCCGGCTGGTCGAAGAGGCGGTGTTCTTGCCATGCAGCGAGCTCGTGCTGAAGGTGCGCCCATGACCAGGCTCTCGTTTGGATTTAGCGTATTCCCCTATTCCCGCTTCGCCCACGTCGAGGAGATCGCCGAAGTGGCCGCCCTCGGCGAAGAGCTCGGTTTCGATGCCGTCACCTTGCCCGAACACCTGCTACCCCCGCTCTGGACCGCCGCGGAAATGGTCACGAAATGCTGGTTCGACCTGCCCACGTTGGGCGCGTTCATCGCCGCTCGCACGACGCGGCTGAAGCTCATCACGGATGTCATGGTGGTCCCGTACCACCCTCCCATTCAAATGGCGAAGGCCCTTGCCTCGCTTGATGTCTTGTCAGGTGGACGCGTCCTCCTGGGCGTAGGCGCCGGTTGGATGCGCGCTGAGTTTCGCCGTCTCGGGGTCAGCTTCGAAGAGCGCGGGGCAATCACTGATGAGTACCTCCGCGCGATGCGGGAACTCTGGACCGCTGATACACCGGTCTTCAAGGGCCGCTACGTTTCGTTCGAGGATGTAAGCTTCTTCCCGCGTCCCCTCCAACCGGGTGGCATCCCATTTCTCATTGGCGGCACAGGCCCGAAACCATTCCAGCGTGTCGCCGAACTCGGCGCCGGGTGGCTCCCCATGACCGCCTCCCTCTCCCAAATAGAGGACGGTATCGCCGATATCACGCGTCGCATGGTCGCCGTTGGTCGCGGCGCCGACGTAGCCGGGCTGCTCATCGGTAGCCCCGCCATCAGCCTCAACGAGGACCTTCAGATACGGACGATGATTGGGCACGTTGAAGGCGCCCAGCAGCGGCCAGCGCAACCAGAGTCTCCAGCGGAGCTGGTTGCGGCCATTCAAGGTCTGGCGGAGGCTGGCGTGACGTTCGTGCCGATCGGCGGACATTGGGAGACGGCGGCCCAACTCAAGGCGAACCTGCGGCTCGTCTCCCGCGAGGTGCTTCCCGCCTTCCGCTAGTCACGACGGGCGCCCACCCCTCCCATCTCGATCCCCGGGATGTTCGCAAGCTCGATCTGCCCAAGGCTCAGGACCCGATGCACACGACCGCCCCTGAACGCGAAGGCCATCCGCGCAAATCCCGTGGTGACGGCCCCCTTCGCGCGTTCGGCGGTATTGAATGCATCGATCAGGATCGCGTATGGCTCCGCCGCGTCATCAACGCCGATAATCCGGTGCCAGAGGTGCCGGTAAATGGTCCCCGCCAGCCTGGACTGAGCCTTCACTGCGTCCCACCCATCGAAGGTTCCCGCGCCGATCTGCGGTGGCATGATCGTGAATACGATGTCAGGCTCGGAGAGGTCGTTCAGCCTCCTGGTCTCGCCCTTCACGAACGCGTCGAGCCATGTTGCCGCGAGGTCGACCTTCGCCCGCAAATGCTCGGGCACGCGCACCCCCGGAGCAATCTCGTAGGTCAGTTCCTCGACCGACGCGGGCTCCGCCCACACAGCCGACCACCCGTCCTCGTGCTTAATCGTCTCAAGCCGGTGGTGCACGACGAGCCGTCGCACGCCAGGGATCGTCTGCAGGTCGCGCACGAACGCACCCATAGGCGCTTCCGAAGGGAATGCCGCCGTGAAGCTGAGGTCGTACTCCCCCGTTACGCGTTGGATTCGCAGCACGAAGGGCGATGCGCGCAGCACGGTCAGGCAGTCGTGATGAGCGCTCAACTCCACCTGTGCCAGTCCGAGGATCTCGGTCGTCAGCCCGCACGCCTGGAAGTTCGGGACAGCCACGATGCGGAGCAGGTCTTCCTGGCGCAACCGTTGCAAGCGATTTGCGGCGGTCATCCCCGTTACGCCCAGCTGGGCGCCCAGCGTCGCGTAGGGGAGGCGTGGATCGCTCTGAAGCTCCGCGATCAGGCGCCGATCCAGCGCGTCGAGCTTGCCACCTGCGATAACGCCCGGCTCCTCCAGGCCCTCCTTCGCCATACTCTCGGCTTCCCCTCTCAACGATCCGGCGCCCGGGCCGTAGGGTCATTTGAATATCGCAAGCATCTGGCATCTGAAAGATTGTGACAAGGGTCACGGAGTGACGTTCCTGTTGCGAACCCCATGGCCCCGCGATCGCCGTCCCGCGTCAGCCGGTGGCATTAGTTGGTGGCATTAGTCGGCGCGATGCTTCCGGAACTCACGCAGGCTGTCGTCGGAGACGTGGATAGCGTTCGACTCGGTGCTGGCGAGCGGCTCCGAGAAGAGCTGCTTACGACCTTCGTGGAGCCATCCATCGAACCGCTCGGCCCATCGCCAGACCTCCCCAACCTCCGTCACAAACACATCCACATGCGTGACGTGAGGCTCGAGCATGAGCTGGTGGATGCCATGTGGCGCCTCGCCGCGGATCGCGCTCGCCCTCGCCGCCGCCCACCAGCCCTCGCTCCCGGCGATACCTCGTTGGCGTGCGTCGCTGATACGAATGATCATGCCCGACCCTCCTCCAGTGGTGCGTGGAGTCTACCGAGGAGGGGCAGGATTGGGCCACGCGACTCCCATGCGGGGCGCCGGAAGCCGTCGCGGTCAAGGGGCGGGTTGCGAGGCGTCGCGGGCGGCGAGCAGGCGGTGGGGGACGGCGGGGTTGCGGCCCTCCCACATCCGATTTTGGCCCATCTTCGTCCACTCGAGGATCTCCGTTTGCGAGGCGAGGACGTAGAACCGCCTCTCGCGGACCGCGTC
>JBKKBS010000439.1:0-2718 GCA_046713815.1 Tepidiformaceae bacterium | reverse complement strand
AGGCGCGCCACGTACTCGCTTACGTCCACCACTCGTGCAGCAAAATGGGACGCACGATCGGCCCACTTCGCGTCGCGACTCAGCAGGTCGCCGTACTCCTTCATCGCCGCGCCGCAGCCAGCGGAGTTCACGACGATGGGCGTATCACCGCTCGCCTCGAAGGCCGCGATGTTCTTGCGCGCGAGTTTGCGCGCGAAGGCGAGGTCGCCGTCGTGGGCGTGCAAGGCGCCGCAGCAGCCCTGGCCGCTCGGGGCCGTGGCGGCAACGCCACACGCCGCCAGCACGCGCCCCGTGGCCCGGTGCACGTTGCCGAAGAGCTCGCCCATGATGCAGCCCGTGAGGATGACGGCTTCGGCCGTGGCACTTGCAGGTTGCGCGAGGATGTCGCCGGGCCGGAATGGACGTCCAACTGTCCGTGGCAGCTGGGACTCGATCACTCCAATCCGTCCCAGCCGTTGCATGAGCGGGCGAGAGAACCTCCGCGCCCTGGACCCGGCCCACCACCGCGCGGGGGCGACGCATACCGACAAAACACGCCGGCGTGCGACCACGTTCCTGAGCGCAAAGCGCCGCACTCGGCGTCCCGCCCGGCCGGTCGGAGGGTCTGCCGCCCCCTGCATGCGGGCGTGCTCCATAATCCGGCCATAGGGCACGCCGCTCGGGCAGACGGCCTCACAGGCACGGCACTGGAGGCAGAGGTCCCAGTGGCCCTGTACGGCTGCCGTCAACTCGATCCGTTCCTCTTCGATCGCCCGCGCGAGGTAGATGCGGCCGCGCGGCGACTCCGCCTCCAGGCCCGTGATGGCGTACGTGGGGCAGGCGTTCACGCAGAGCCCGCAGTGCACGCACTTCGCGAGGTCCTCCATCGTCGGCGCTTCTTCCGGGACCGGCCAGTTAGATGCCACCAAGAAACCTCCCGCGATTGAGCCGCCCATCGGGGTCGTAGGCTGCCTTCGTCCGGCGCATCAGTTCGAACGACCCCGGCGGGTCGCCCCACGCGTCGAGGACGAGGCGCATGTCGGGCGGCATGCGCTCGATTATCACGCTCCCGCCGTTCGCCAGGAGTTTCGCGCGAATCGACCGAACTGCCGACTGGATGGCGCCCACCGTCGGCACGCCCCGTCTGTGCCAGGTGGCTCGCAATGAGCCCACGAGTGGCCGCGCGACAATCGTCAGTGGCTCGTACGCCTGGAGTTCGCTCACCAGCGCGGGCAGTTCCGCCGGTGTTGCCGAGATGCGCAACGTGAGCACGTCCGACGGACCGAACCCGGCGTCCCGGGCGAGACCGTACAGCGCGCCACCGTCGCCGGCCTGACCCACTGCCGTTCGCGCGACGCCTTCCGCCCCCGCAGGGACGCGCAACAGCATCCGTGCTTGCCCGCCCTCCAGCACCACATCCGCAATTTCCGGTCGCAAATCGAGGCGCGTGACCTCACGCGCGATGTCCATTCCGGCGGCGAAGCTATGCAAGTCGAGTCCGAGGTCGACGGTCTCGGCCCTGGGCAAAACCCGCAGCGCGACCCGCTCGATGATCCCGAGCGTGCCCAGTGAGCCGCAGTAGAGCCGCATCATGTCGTATCCGGTGACGTTCTTCACCACGCGACCCCCCGCCTTGACGCGTTCGCCGTCCGCGCGCAACACGTCGATCCCGAGCACGTAGTCGCGAGGCAATCCGTATCGCGCCCGCAGCGGCCCGCCAACTCCCACCGCCAGCATCCCACCCACCGTCGCGTCCTCCGCGAGCGGGGGGTCGACCGGCAGCCATTGGCCCTGTGCAGCGAGGATCGTCTGCAATGCCCCAAGCGTGACGCCCGCCGGCACAATCGCGGTGAGGTCGTCCCTTTGATGCTCCACCTCGCCGTCCAACGCCGTCGACACTTCCACCAGCGCAAACTCCCCGCCGGGGGCGTTGCCGAGATCGAGCTGCGTCCCGCCGCCGACAGGGACGAGCGTCGCGCCATCGCGTTCCATCACGAGTTGGCGCAGCTCATCGCGGTCCGTGGGCACATGCACCCGCGCCGCTTCCCTGCCCGCCACCGAACGCTTGGGATTGGCAACCGCGTCCGTCATCGGTCTACTGCACACTGTGAGCTTTGTGGGTGGCCACGACTCCCCCTCTCCACCGAAGTGGAGAGGGGGCCGGGGGGTGAGGGCCTACACATACGCGTCTGGCCCGGCTGCCCGCACGGCCGCCTCGTGGTGCGCCGTCTCGCCGCAGCCGCTGCCCTCGGGCAGGATCTTGCAGGGGTTGAAGTCCCCATGGTTGCCGAATACCGGTCGCAGGCGGCGCATGTTCTCGAGATCCGCCTCGTTGTAAAGCCACGGCATGAAGCTCTGCTTCTCGAATCCGACGCCGTGCTCACCCGTCAACGACCCTCCCGCGTCGATGCAGGCGCGCATGATCTCCGCGCCGGCGGCGAGAACCTGCTCGCGCGCGCCGGGCACGCGGTCGTCGAAGAGCAGGTTCGGGTGCAGGTTACCGTCGCCTGCGTGGAAGACGTTCGCCACGGGGAAGCCGTAACGCGTCCCGATCTCCGCGACCTTACCCATTACTGCCACCAGCTGCGAGCGCGGGACGACGCCGTCGAGGATGTAGTAGTTCGGCGCGATCCGTCCCAGTGCGCCGATCGCCCCCTTGCGCCCTTTCCAGAGGAGTTCGCGTTCCTTCGCCTCGCGCGCCATCCGAACTTCCAGTGCGCCATGCTCGAGGCACGCCGC
>JBKKBS010000438.1:0-4815 GCA_046713815.1 Tepidiformaceae bacterium | reverse complement strand
GTCCTTGGTGCTAAATGCTGACGGCTGAGCGGCGTTGGTCGCCCGCCCCAGTGCACATGTGCGTCACATCCTATCCGCCCCCGTCAGCCCATGCCACCGACAAACCGGTGGACGGCGTTCGGTCATGCGTCAGATCCCCGGTCCAGGGCCGCTACGACCCTTCACGTGTGCACCACGCTCGAAAGTCGATAACGACTACAGGTCTTAGCGTGCCGGCCAGTTCGGCGCGCGCTTCTCGGACCATGCGGCGACTCCCTCGCGGAAATCGGGCTCGCGGGTCATGCGATTGAGGAGATCCTCGGACTCGCGCACGGCTGATGCGGCGTCGCGGTGGAGATCCGTGTAGAGCTGGCGTTTTGTCTCGGCCAGCGATGACGGCGAAACCGTGGCGGCGAGCTGTCGCGCGTACGTCTCCACAGCGGGCATGAGGTCGTCGGGTTTGCACAATCGATGCACGAGTCCGATGGCGTGCGCTTCTTCCGAAAGGAAGGCGCGGCTCGAGAGGAGGAGTTCGTTCGCGCGCGAGACACCGATCAGCCGCGGGAGGAGCCATGAGAGGCCGTACTCGGCTGGCAGTCCGAGCTTGCCATGCGCGGTTGTCAGCTTTGCGCCTGGCACGGCGAAACGGATATCGGCGAAGCATGCGAGCACGAGGCCGACGCCCGCGGCGGCGCCGTTGATGGCGGCGATCACCGGTTTCGTGAGGCCGAAGTGATAGGCGAAGGCGGCGTCGAACTCGGGGCGGACGCCGTAGCCCGGCATGGCTAGCGGATCGGGCGTGCCCGCGTCGTATCCGCCCTTTGCGACGTGCCCTTCGAGCGCCGCCGTGTCCGCGCCCGCACAGAAGGCGCGTCCCTCGCCTGTCACGATGATCACCCGCACGGCCGGGTCGCGCTCGGCCTGTTCCAGGCACCAGCGATACTCCGTGTGCATGCGGCCGGTCCACGCATTCATGCGGTGCGGGCGCGAGAGCGTGATCGTCGCAAGGGGGGCGTCGACCTCGTAGCGAGTCGCTTTCAGTTCCATCAGAAGACAAGACCTCCAGCCGTGGCGGCGGACGTTGGCCCGGTGCTAGCGGCCATCCACCGTTCGATGTCGACTGGGTCGAACGGCCCGATGGCATCGTACTGCCCGGGGTCGAAGCGTACGGCGGTGCGCGCCGCGTCACCCGGCGGCATCTCCGCGAGTTCGGCCCGGAAGACGATCGCCAACTCCCAGCCGGATGGCTCGACCGGGAACGACATCACATCCGCGAGCGAGAGGTCGTGGAGGGAGACGTTGCACCAGTCGTCGGCGAGCTGCGAGGCGGCTTCGTACGGGTTCTGGCCGAAGTCGAGCACATCCCACGGCAACCAACGGCCCCGCGCCTCCCGCGCGTCCACATCGAACACCACGAGGCCACCCTCGAACACGGGCACCAGGTACACCGTCAGGTGCGCACCGCCAGGGGTGACCGTGGCACGCGGCGGACCGAAGAAGGCACGCCCCGTGGTCATGTCAGATCAGGCCCTCAAAGGTGGACGGGCCCTCGAATGGGCCGACGGCGGCAAGCGTGGCGAGGGAGGGTTGGAGTAACAGGTTGCCCATGCGCAAGACGTCGTCGCGGGTGACGGCGTCGATCCTGGCCACGACTTCGTCCACGGTGAGGATGTCGCCGAGCAACAGCTCCTGCGAGCCGAGCCAGCCGGCCACCGCGCGTGTGTCCTCCATGCGCAACTGGATGCGGCCACGCGCCATCTGCTTGCCCTTCTCGAGCTCGATGTCCGGGAGGTCGCGGAGGAGCTTGGCAGTCTCCTCGAGGGCGACCTCCACGGTGACGCGCGCGTTCTCGGGGTCGCAACCGGCGTAGATCGTGAGCGAGCCGGCGTCGCGGAACTCGCTCGGGTAGCTGTGCACGTCATAGACGAGGGCGCGCTCTTCGCGCAGCTCGAGGAACAGGCGGCTCGACATGCCCTCACCGAGGATCGTGCTGAGGAGGTCGACGGCGAAGCGATCGGGGTGGTTGAGAGCGACGCTCGGGTAGGCGAGGCAGACGTGCGCCTGTTCCGTGGCCTTTTCGCGGATGACAAGCCGCGGGCTGCCATCGCGCGCTTCCACGGGGAACCACGGCCCGGAGGGGGCGTCGGGCATGTCCCCCAGCCAGCGCTCGGCTTCGGACAGGATCTCGTCGTGGTTGATGTTGCCGGCTACGACAAGGACGATGTTCGAGGGCACGTACTGCGCCGCCATGTAGCGGCAGACCGCGTCGAGGGGGAGGGCCTGCACGCTCGCGGGAGTGCCGCCGACGTTGCGGCCGAGGGGCTGGTCCGGCCAGAGGGTCTCGTCGATGAGGATGCCGGCCAGCTCTCCCGGGCTGTCCTCGACGGAGGCGAGCTCTTCGAGGATAACGTTGCGCTCCTTCTCCAGCTCGATCGGGTCCATGATCGGGGAGCGGACCATGTCGGAGAGGATGTCGACGGTCTCGAGCGCGGCCTTGTAGGGCACCTTGGCGTAGTAGACCGTGACTTCGCGGTCGGTGGCGGCGTTGTGGATGCCGCCCACGGACTCGATCGCCTCGGCGATCTCGCGCGCCGTGGGCCGCCGGGATGCGCCCTTGAAGAGCATGTGCTCGAGGAAGTGGGAGAGGCCCGCTTCCTCGTTGCGTTCGTAGCGACTGCCCGCGCCGACGTAGAGGCTGACGGTGGCGGAGCGGGTGTGGGGGAGTTCGGCGGTGACGACGCGGAGGCCGTTGGCGAGAGTTGTTCGTTTGTACATATGAAGGGGTCCGGGGCGCGGCCCGAACCGTGATTGTACGGGGACGAGTGGTTGACGGTCGATGGACGATTGGCTGTCAGCCATCAGCTATCGGCTGTCAGGAAACGGGGCCGAGAGCCGATAGCCGAGAGCCGGTGGCTACACAGCTTGCAGGAACTCGAGGCGGTTGCCGAAGGGGTCGATGGCGTAGAAGCGGCGGTAGCCGGGGAGCGGGCGGTCGGCGGTGATGGCGATTCCGGCCTCGCGGAGGCGGGACTCGAGCTCGTCGAGGGCGTCGGTGAGGAGGGCGGGGTGACGGCGGGTGGGCGCGACCGTGTCCTCGACGCCGCAGTGGATCTCCTGGGGGCCGCAGGCGAACCAGACCCCGCCACGATCGCGCAGGGACTCGGGCTTCTCGACCTCAACGAGTCCGAGGAGGCCGCCGTAGAAGCGCCGGGCCTCGTCCTCGCCGCCGGGCGTGATCGCGAGTTGGACGTGTGCGATGCCGTGAATCATTGGCCCCTCACCCCCCGGCCCCCTCTCCACCGCAGTGGAGAGGGGGAGACGTTGCCTGGCGATGTTGCGCGCCCGGATCTGCGTTCGCCACGAGCCCGAAGCGCTCCCTCACGATCGCGCCACTGGTGGCAGCGGGGAGGGAAGACGTTGTCGCGGCATAACGCCCTCCCAGAGGAGAGGGAGACGTAACCAACCGTTAGGCGGTGACGGGCTGGGGCATGAGGCGCGTGCCGACTTCTCCGAGGAGTTCGGCCTGCATGTCGAACAGCTGCTGGGTGTAGGGTGCGCCGCCGCCGTTGGCGGAGAGGCCGCCGTCGACCGCGAGCGTCTGGCCGGTGACGAAGGAGGAGGCATCGCTGGCGAAGAAGAGGAGGGCGCCGCAAAGCTCCTCGGGCTGGCCGATGCGGGCCATGGGCGCCTGGTTGGTGAAGCGCTCCAGGAACTCGGGGACGGCGAACCAGCCCACGGTCATTTCGCTTGGGAACCAGCCGGGGGCGATGCAGTTCACACGCACGTTGCGGTCGGCCCAGGAGCAGGCGAGGTTGCGCGTGAGGTTGATGACGGCGCCCTTGGAGGCCTGGTAGGCGGCGGGCGCGTTCTGCTGGCCGGCCATGCCCATGATCGAGGCGACGTTGATGATCGACCCGCCCTTGCCGTCGACGAGCATGTGCTGCGCGACCTCGCGCGCGCAGTAGAAGCTGCCCATGACGTTGACGTTCATGGTGTGGGCGAAGACTTCGTCGGGGATCTTCTCGGGGACGAAGCCGGCCTCGGCCGAGACGCCGGCGTTGTTCACGAGCACGTCGACGCGTCCGAAGCGCCCGATCGTCTCATCGACGAGGGCCTTCACGCTGGCGGAGTCGGCGACGTCGCAGGCGACGGCGATGGCGCTGCCGCCGGCGGACGCGATCTCGCTGGCAAGGGCGTCGAGGTTCTCCTTGCGGCGCGCGGCGAGGACGACGTTCGCGCCGCCTTCACTGAGCGCCTTCGCGAAGGCGACGCCGAGCCCGGACGACGCCCCCGTGACGATGGCGGTCTTGCCGGCGACGGAGAAGGGGTTGGTGGGCATGGGGCGGCTCCTGCGGTGGGGTGGAGGGAGTATAGGGGGGAGGTTGGGAGCTGGGAAGGTTGGGGGGCGGGATGGGCGGCTTGATGGTTGTTGCTTGGCGAGGTTGGGCGGGTTGATGGTTGATGCTTGACGGCCTCCAGCGGCGGCGGCCACAAGCGGCGAAGCCCAACCAGCCAAGCGTCAGTTGGGCGGCTTGATGGTTGTTGCTTGCCGAGGTTGGGCGAGGTTGGGCGGGTTGATGGTTGATGCTTGACGGCCTCCAGCGGCGGCAGCCCAAGCGGCGTAGCCCAACCAGCCAAGCGTCAAGCGCGAAGCCATTGTTTTGCATCGCGAGCGCATTCGAGCGCATCCATCCGCATTGCATGGACGGCGCGTCGTGGGAGTGTGCAAAAGAAAATGACTGGTTCGAACCAGTGCGAACCAGCTCGAACCTAGCAGGGTGCTGAAGAATCGTTCGGCGAGCTTCGAGGAGGATCCCGAG
Organism: Tepidiformaceae bacterium; assembly: GCA_046713815.1. Lineage (GTDB taxonomy): Bacteria > Chloroflexota > Dehalococcoidia > Tepidiformales > Tepidiformaceae > JBBDMZ01. The sequence goes on along the minus strand of JBKKBS010000438.1, from coordinate 16 downwards.
AGGCGGGGTCGGCCTG
>JBKKBS010000437.1:0-3401 GCA_046713815.1 Tepidiformaceae bacterium | reverse complement strand
CCCCCTCTCCATCGCTATGGAGAGGGGGTCGGGGGGTGAGGTCCCCTCCTCAGTCCTCAGTGCTCAATTCTCAGTCCTGCCCCCGCCACGTCTCCCCCTCTCCATCGCAATGGAGAGGGGGTCGGGGGGTGAGGGGTAGTGCGCGCCGTCGGCTACTTCGTCGAAGGCGCCCGCAAAAACGGCTCAAAGCGCCCCATCGGCGACCAGAACCGCATCTTCCTCGACTTCTGCCAGCGTGAAGGCTACGAAGTCGCCGCCACATTCCTCGACACCGACGGCCAACCCGTGGACGAGACCGGCTTCCGCCAGATGCTCAACTTCCTCCAGCGCAACGACCACGGTTTCACAGTGGTCGTGATCGACGGTCTGGGCACCCTCGGAGCCGACCTCGGACAGGCCGCCATGAAGATGCTCACGATCGAGAATTGGGGCGCCCAGGTCGTCTCCTCGCAGACTGGCAAGGAAGCCGCCCGTGAACTCGTGAACACCTGGGCCGACCGCGGCGTGGGCACCCCCGTCAGCGAAAAAGTCCGTTCCGCCATGCGCCGCAAGGCAGTCCGTGGCGAAGTGCTCGGCCGCCCTCCCTACGGCTACCGCGTCGGCCCCCGCCACCGCCTTGAACTCGTCCCCGAGGAGGCGATCGTCGTTCGCTACATCTATCGCCTCTACCTCCAGGAGGGCATGGGCATCCGCCGTATCGCCGGCCAGCTCAACCAGGAAGAGGTTGCCACCAGGCGCGGCGGGCGCTGGAGCATGGTCTCCATCCGTGACCTCCTTCGGAACCGCGCTTATCTCGGTACATACACCCGCTTCGGCGTGAAAGTGCCCGGCAGCCACCCCGCCCTCGTCTCTCCCGAAGACTTCCGCCGTGTCCAGGAGCGCCTCCAATCCCACCACGGCGGCGAACGCCAGCGCACTGTCGTACCCTTCCTCCTCAGCGGCCTCGTCTACTGCTCCCGTTGCGGCAACCGCTTGATCGGTGTCAGCCGCCGCCAGAAGTGGACGACTAAGAGCGGCGAGCAGAAGTTAGGCGCCTACCGCTACTACCAGTGCGAATCACGCACCAACCAGTCCGCCTGCGGCTACAACACCCAGCGCTCCGCCGAACTGGAGGCCCGCGTCCGCGCGATGATGTCCGAGGATCAGGATCAGCCCGTCGTCACCCGCGTCCGCCGCGCCGGCAACGTCGACTCCTACCTCCTCGATGTCATGAGCCAGGTCGATCGCATCGAAGGCCGCATGCGTAAGACCCGCCGACAGGTCGAGGAACTCGTTGCTGACGCGGCCCACGGCCACATCACCATCGAGCGCATGAAAGCCCACGGCTCCGACCTCGCCCACGAACAGGAAGCCCTTGAGTCTGAGCTCGGCGCCGCCCGCTCCCGCCTCGCGGCTCACCAAACCGAGGAAGAGCGCCGCCATCATATCGAGGAAGCACGCGACCGCCTCGTCAAGGACTGGGACTCCCTCTCCTTCGAGGACCTCCAGTCCTCCCTCCGCCAGGTCGTCGACCGCCTCGAAGTCGACGGCCCGGAAGCCCGCCTCTTCCTCCGCCCCTGAAGGCGAGTCGTGAAGAGGCGAATCGCTCCAATCGACAATCGACAATCGACAATCGACAATTCCCACCATGCCCCGCATGGCCCCCGATGTCTTCGAAGAGTTCCTCCAGCAGCCGCACGTCGGCGTCCTCGCCACGCTCCGCCAGGACGGCCGCCCCTACACCGTCCCCGTCTGGTTCCTGTGGAAGGACGGCGTCGCCTGGATCACCGGCACCTATTCGCGCGTCTGGTGCCAGCAGATCATGAAGGATCCACGCGTCTCGCTTTGCGTCGAGGCGACCGCGCCCGTCTCCGGCCACGTCGAGTTCGACGGCGATGCCGTGCCATTCGAACGCCCGGACTTCGAGATCTGGCCCATCTCCCGCGAGCTCGCCGAGAAGTATGTTGGCCGCGGCGACCCCGCCAACGCCGAGGCCGTCGACAGGTTCTCCGCCAACATGCAGACCGAGCCCCGCCTGCTCTTTCGCCTCACCCCCAGCGTCACGCGCGCCATCGACATGCGCGTCTACCGCGGCAAGCGCGCGGACCGGGAATACCAACGGGAAGTCCAAAGGTCTTAGTTCCCGGCCCTAATGGGTTGCAGGATCGTTGCAGGAAGCGTGAAGGCGAATGCGTATAGCCACAAATCATTCCTGCTATTGTTCCGCGGGCCTGTGATTACCAACCGTCATGCGGCATGTTGGGAGCACGGCAACTCTACAGCTCCACCGCGCGGCCGTTCGCGCCTGATCTTGAGCTTGCCCCCAAAACCGCGAATCAAACACCCAAAAAGGAAACGCAATGACCACGACTCAGACTTCGACAAACGCCCCCTGGCTAGACCCGGCTCGACAAGCCCTCGACGCATACCGTGAAGGCACGGACCGCATGTACGCCTTGTTGCCCTCCTGGGAGGCCTTTGCTCCCGACGATGAGTCAAGGGAACTCTTGCGCCTGGGAGGGGAAGCCGCCCGTGCCCGGGCAGCCGTGGGCCGCGAGTTGATGATCAGCCCGCTCTGGATAACGGGCATCGCCTCGCCCTCCGATCTACAGTCACATGTTCAGGACGTGATCGATCTCGACCGTCGCGTTGGCGAAGCGTGGGCGGCCGTCTTCCGCACTCAGAGCCGGCGCGTGACCGGCAACGCACGCCAGGCCGTGAGCGCGGCTGAAGGTGCGTTGGACCGCACTCAGAAAATCGCCGAAAAGGCGGCTTCAGCCATTGTGGCCAGTGCGGCTTCGACGGCCGCGGCTGCCGAGGACGTTTCGGAAAAGGTCATCGACAGCGCTGAGAAGGCGATCGAGACTCTGCGGCCGGTGAAGGCCAACACCAACCGCGAAGGCGAAAAGATCTTCCACGTCCCGGGGCAAGGCAGCTACGAGCAGCTCCAGGCGGACCAGACCTTCGTCACGCAGTCTGAAGCGATTGAAGCAGGCTACCGCATCTCGCGTTCACGCGGCGGCCCCGAGATCAAGGGCAACATCGGGCGCGACGGCACCCGCGTCTACCACATGCCAGGCCAGGCGAACTATGAGCGTGTCGACGCCGAGACGCTCTTCGAAACCGAGGCGGCAGCGCTGGCCGAGGGGTTCCGCCCATCGTCGCGCTAACCATCGGCCAGGAATCCCGCGGACGGGGAGTACCGACGAGTCCAAAGTTCTGAGTTCCCCGTCCAAAGGTTCGCGGCCCCGTATCGGGCTTTCAGCATTTTGGACTCGGACGCCGTTCCGCGTTCGCCCGCACCGCCTCCTGCCCCGTGCCTAATGCCCTGCGTTCGGTTACGATCCCCTTCCCATGACCCACGAAGTCTCTCGCCGCCTCGCCATCCATGTGCAGCCCGTCCCCAAGCAGGACGCCGAGGC
>JBKKBS010000436.1:0-5753 GCA_046713815.1 Tepidiformaceae bacterium | reverse complement strand
TCAAGAGACCGCGTTGCAATCGGGCCGCCGTTTAGAGACGCTCCGCCACCAGGTCACCCATGCGTGACGTGTTCACCACGCTCGTCCCGTCGCCTGCGATATCGGGCGTCCGGTAGCCCGCTCTGATCGTCTCGTCGACCGCGGTTTCGATGGCCGCTGCTTCCGCCTCCAGGCCCATCGAGAGGCGCAGCATCATGGCCGCGCTCAGGATCATCGCCAGCGGGTTCGCTTTCTCCTGCCCGGTGATATCCGGCGCCGAGCCGTGGATGGGCTCATAGAGGCCGATCCCGGTGCCGTCCTTGCGCCGGCGCCCCAGGCTGGCGGAGGGCATCATCCCCATGGAGCCCGCGAGCATCGCCGCCTCGTCCGTGAGGATGTCGCCAAACATGTTCTCCGTGACGATCACGTCGAAGCTCGCTGGCCGCCGCAGCAGGTACATCGCACAGGCGTCCACGAGGATGTGCTCTACCTCCACGTCCGGGTACTCTGTGGCGACCTCTTTAGCCACCTCGCGCCACAACTGGCCTGTCCGCAGCACGTTCGCCTTGTCGACGCTCGTCACCTTCTTGCGCCGCTGGCGAGCGAGGCGAAAGGCAACATGGCAGACGCGCGCCACTTCCTTTTCGCTGTAGCGCAGGGTATCCACGCCCTGTCGCCCGGAGGCGTTCTCCCATCTTTTCTGCGGCCGCCCGAAATAGAGGCCCCCCGTCAGCTCTCGGATGACCACCATGTCCGTGCCCTCGATCACCTCGGCCTTGAGCGAGCTCTCCGCGATCATCTCCGGATGGATCTTCACCGGACGGAGGTTTGCGAACAGCCCGAGTTGCTTGCGCATCCCGAGGATGGCGTCCTCGGGCCGCACGGTGGCCTTCGGGTCGTCCCACTTCGGCCCGCCCACGGCGCCGAACAGAACGGCGGTCGACGCCTTCGCTTTTGTTACTGCCTGCGGCCTCAGCGCGACGCCGTACTTGTCGATCGACGCGCCACCGATCGTCTCCTCGTCGTACTGGAACTCGTGCCCGAACCGCCGTTCCACCCGCGCGAGCACCTTGAGCGCCTCCTCCATCACTTCGGGGCCGATCCCGTCGCCGGGTGTGAGCAAAATCCGATACGTCGCCATGGCGAGAGCGTACAGCCCCCCGATGCCAATGATCTAATGGCGTCGGAATCGATGTCATTGCTCGTCGGCTCAGTCCTCTACGTCCGAGTCTTCTCCCGGCAGGCGCATGTCGGGCCGCTCCTCTGCGATGGCCATGGGGTGCTGGTCGTCGGCCCCCAAAGGAGGGATGGAGATGTTCATGAGCACGGCAGGGCCATCGAGTGGCCAGGCCGTGTGGCGGCTCCCGGGCCAGACCGGCAGCGCTTCATAAGGAGAAAGCTCCGTTTCCAGGCCATCAATGTCCACCTTGATGACGCCCTCCAGCGCCACGTAGATCTGCATCGAGCGGTAGTGCACATGGCCTTCCACGGCTTCCGCCTGTGACGCCATCTGGATGACGCGGATGCTGCTCGTCGGACACTGAAAGTCCTGGCGGAGGTGGTACTGGCCGACCCGTGCCGGCCGCTCGCTGGTCGTCATCTGCTTCCTCGCATGATTGTCTTTTGGCGCGCAGTGTGCGCCTCTTCGCGCGGATTCGCACGCCGAACGGGTTGAGCGCCTCGACGGAGCGCTCCCATAATGGCCCACGCAAACCGAGGAGACAGCCCGATGACAATCGCCGACCGCCTTCGTGAACTCAACATCACCGTCCCAGCCCCGATGGCCCCTGCCGGGAGCTACGTAGGGGCGGTGCAATCCGGCAACCTCGTCTTCATCTCCGGTCACGGCCCACGGCGCGATGACGGCACCTTCGTCGCCGGCAAGGTGGGCCGTGAGGTCTCCGTCGAGGAGGCCCAAGAGGCGGCAAAGCTTACCACGCTGCAATGCCTCGCCGCGCTACAGGCAACGATCGGCGACCTCGACCGCGTCGCGCGCATCGTGAAGCTGTTGGTGATGGTCAATTGCACCGAAGACTTCGAGCAGCATCCAACCGTTGCCAACGGCTCGAGCGACCTCCTTGTGGCGCTGTTCGGCGAATCGGGCCGCCACGCCCGCAGCGCCGTTGGCATGCAGATGCTCCCCTTCAACATTGCCGTCGAAATTGAGATGGTCGTTGAAGTCCAAATCGAGCCCGGAGCGTAAGCGAGGGGACCGCCGCGCCGTCTACGCGATCGCACGATGCAACCGCCCCAGATACTCGGCCCGCGAGATCTCGATCGCCCCGAGCGATTGCGTATGCGCCGTCAACACCTGGATGTCGACAAGTTCGATGCCCTCGTCCGCGCACCACTGCATGAAACCCACGAGCGCGATCTTCGATCCGTCGGTCACGGAATGGAACATGCTCTCTGCGCCAAACATGCGGCCGATGCGGATCCCATACACTCCGCCCGCCAGCCGTCCGTCCGCGGTCCATGCCTCGATGCTGTGCGCCCAACCCAGCGCGTGCAGCCGGCGGTACGCCGCCATCAACGAAGGCGTGATCCAGCTCCCCTCCGGGCGCCCGCGTGCGCAGCCCTGAATCACCTCATCGAATGCCGCATCGACGGTCACGGCAAGCGCGTCCCGCCGCATCTTCCGCGCGAGCTTGCGGGAAATGTGCAGCCCGTCTACCGGGATGATCGCCCGCGGGTCGGGCGAGCACCAGAGGTACTCGACCTCTGGGTGGGGCCACGGGAAACATCCTGCGCGGTAGGCCGCGATGATCGTGGATGGCTCGAAGTCGCCGCCCTGGGCCACGCGTCCCCATTCATCTGGCTCGGCATTGTCGAACCGGTACGGGGCCGGCGGCAGCGGCTGCGGCGCCACCTTTGTCTGGATACGCACTTCCACCTATTCGCCCCGTGCGGAGGGAGGCTGGCCAACAATGACGAAGGTCACCATCCCCTTCGCCACGAGTAGCCCGGCGTCGTTCGTCACGTCCACCTCGACGAAGATTGCGGTGCGCCCCGCCTTGATCACGCGCGCCTCCGCCACCAGCTCGCGGCCCCCGGCTGGCGCGAGATACGAGAGGTGCAGGTCGCTTGTGACATGCGGGCGTTCGCGGATCTCGTCGGGCGTGCGGCCCGTGCGCGCGGCCGCTCCGCCGGCCGAGTCCACAAGGCTCGAAACGACGCCGCCATGCGCGACATTGTTGTAGTTCAGGTGGTGCTCCTGGAGCCTCACTCGCGTCCTCACTCGTCCGGGCTCAGCCTCGATAGTCTCTATGCCAAGGTGTCCCCAATAGCGCCCCGTGGCCCAGGCGCGGATGTCTTCGAGGAGCGTCATGCGCGTGATTCTGCGCGCAGCTTTCGCTTCAGGCGACGCCAATGCGCGCGTTTCGCGCTACAGTCTCCAGCGATGCCGCGCCGTCGCACGCCCTCCTCCGAAGCAGACAACAGGCGCACGCTCGACCGCCTGCGCGCCCTCTCGCTGGACCCCGAGCGGCAGCGAGAGTTCGCGCGGGAGCTGATCGCCTCCGTCGATGACCCCTTCGTCCTCGAAGCCGCGCTCTTCGCCCTTGGCGAAAACGTCGGCGTGGAGGAGCGCGACGCACTCCTCCGCCGCTATGCCATCCTCGAAGCGGACGGTCCCCACAGCGATGCGGGCGGCCACGCGCGCGCCACAATCATCTCGACTCTCCGCAAGGTCGCGATACCGGAGGACGCCGGACTCTTCGAACGCGCCGCCCTGACCGAGGAGTTCTCTTTTCAGGGCGGCACGCCTGGCCTGCAGGCGGCCGGCCTGCTCGCGCTTGGGGAACTCGAACCCGAACGCGCCCCGTTCGTCGCGGCGATGCTCCTCACGAAGCGCCCGAAGCGGATGTCGGCGGAGCCAGCCCTTTCCGCCGCGCGCCTGCTAGCCGCCGGCGACGAGGCGCTGGCGTTGCTCGTCTTCCTTTCGACCGATCTCGCGCTCCAGGGAAGCGGCGCCCATGCGGCCGACGTCGTCTCGGAGGCCCTTCGGGGCCTGCGCACGCTGCCCGGCGACTTCCTCGGGCCGCTGCTCGACGGCTATGCCGCACATCCCGACGACATCGTCCTGCTCGGCCTCTGCGATCTCGCGATCGAACACGAGCCGCACCCGGCCGTCGTCGATTTCGCAAGGGGATTTCTACGCGCCAGCGACCGCTACGACGTCTACCACTACTTCGTCACGGCCATCGTTGCCAGTCATCGCCCGGACCTCATCAGCCTGCTCCTGGAGGCCGGACCTCTGGAGACCGACCGGCTCAAGCTGAAATCACTGGTGGACGCGCTGGAACTCATCCGTGGCGAACCCGAGGTAGACGGAGCAGCTGCCGGGCTACGTGACAAGCTTGCGGCGATGCCGCGCGAGTACCACGGCGGCGCCCAGGAGCGCCCAGAGCGCGGCCGCTACGGCCGGAGGACGGAGGTCGTCGAGGAGGATGAACATCTCGACGACGAAGATTGAATTGTCGTCACGCCGGGGTCCCGCCGCGTCTCAGGGCACCAGCCCTTCGAGTTCAGGCATCAGCACGACGCTCTCCTGCTCGGAGGCGTCCGTCCGCGCACCGATGACGACGGCCGGTGTGCCAGTCCGGTTGACAGCCACATGTGGCAACCCCGCGGGGATGTAGATGTAGTCCCCGGCGTGCGCGACGACGCGATGCTGCAATCGATCCCCATAGTGTGCCTCCGCCTCCCCGCTCACGACATAGAACGCCGACTCGTGGTGGTCGTGCCGGTGTGCTGTCGTCCGCGCTCCCGGGGGAATGGTGACGGCACCCAGCCAGAGCCCGCTGGCGCCCACCGTCTCGGTGCTCACCCCCGGCGTGTAATCAAGGCCCTGAGCGCCCCGGTAGGGTGTGCCACCTGGCACAACACGTACTTCGTCCGCGGCTGCCGACGCATCCATGTCATCTCCTCGATTCGGCCCGTCGCCAGAGCCGCCGAATGTTAGCACGATGGTGGAGGGCTGAGGACTGAGAACTTCGTCCTCTACTCCCTCGGCTTGCCAAACCCGAACATCACCTGGGCAATGCGCCGCATCTGGATCTCCTCCGACCCCTCCGTGATGCGGTAGCGGCGATGGTGTCGGTAGATGTGCTCGAACGGCATGTGGCGCGTGTAACCGATGCCCCCGTGCGTCTGGATCGCCTGGTCCGCCGCACGGCAGACAAGCGAATTCGCCCGATAGTTGCACATCGCGACCTTGTCGCTGATCTCCATGTGGTGCTTGTGGTCGAGCTCCCAGGCCGTCTTGCGCACGAGCTGCCGCACCATCTCCGTTTCCGTCTGTAGCTCCACCAGCGGCCACTGGATCGCCTGCCGCGTCGCCAGCGGCTGCCCGAACGTTACGCGCTCCTTGGCATACGCCACCGATTGGTCGATGCAGTACTGCGAGGCGCCAACGCCCGAGGCTGCCTGGCGGATGCGGTTCTCGTGAGTAAACGTGTTCGCCAGGGCGAGGCCGTCTCCCTCCTTGCCAAGGATCGCCGAGGTCGGCACGCGCACATCCTTGAGCGACACCTCCGCGTGGTCGGTCGGCATGTTAAACGTCCACCACATGAAGTCGACCGAGAAACCCTCGCTCTTCGTGGGCACGAGGAAGCAGCTAATGCCCTTGGCCCGGCCTTCCTCCCCCGACGTGCGCGCAAAGATCAGGTCGTGCGTCGCATTGTGCAGGCCACTGTTGAACCGCTTCTGACCATTGATCACCCAGTCGTCGCCGTCGCGCACGGCCTTCGTTTCGAGCCACGAAGCATCCGAAC
>JBKKBS010000435.1:0-5283 GCA_046713815.1 Tepidiformaceae bacterium | reverse complement strand
GGGAGCTGTTGCGGGCGGTGGCCGACTTGCTAGGCGGTTGATGGTTGGCGGTTGATGGTTGGTGCTTGGAGTAGCGAGTACCGAGTAGCGAGTAGCGAGTACCGAGTGCCGAGTACCGAGTACCGAGTACCGAGTAGCGAGTAGCGAGTCCCGAGTACCGAGTCCCTTAGACTGTCCCCGTGCTGTGGACCAACGAGCAGCGGCGACGCATCCTCGCGGGCGAGATGACCACGACCATCCGCGCGTGGCAGACGCCGCAGGTCAAGGCAGGGAAGCGCTACCGCTTCGGCGATGAGCACGAGCTTATTGTCAGCAGCGTCGAGCTGACGGAGTCAGGTGCACTCTCGCTGGCGGACTTCGTCTCGGCCGGATTCGAGTCACGGGAGGCCTTCGACGCCGTTCTGCCAAAGTTCGCCAACGACCGCCACGACGGTCCTTTCCATGTGGTCCGCTTCACCCTCGAACCGCGCCACGAGCCCCCACCCGCGGCGCCAGCGGACATCGGCAAGCTCCTCGTCCGCCTCGACAAGCTCGACCGCCTCAGCGAGCACGGCCCCTGGACACGGGATGCTCTCGCCATCATTGCCGCCAACCCGCGCGTGGTGTCGACGGAGCTCGCTGGCGAACTCGGCCGCGAGCGCTTCGCCTTCAAGGCGGACGTGCGCAAGCTGAAGGCGATGGGCCTGACGCGCAGTCATGACGTGGGCTACGAGGTCACCGGGCCTGGGCGCGCTGTGCTGAAGGCGCTGGGACTTGTGGCACGCCCAACGGCCAGGGACGGCCGCGACTCCTCCGGTGATGACACGGCTCCGCCAGCGGCCACGGAGGGCCGCGACTCCTAATGCGTGGGTTGTTTGTGGAGCCGTTTTATGGGGGGAGTCATCGTGCGTTCCTCGACGGGCTGATTGGCCATGCGGATCACGAAATCGTGCCGCTGACACTGCCGGAAGGGGAGTGGCGGCGGCGCATGAGGCGGGGGGCGCAGGAACTGGCGGCGGCATCGCGCGAACTCGATGGTGACTTCGACTACCTCGTCGCAAGCGACATGCTCGACCTGCCCGCCTTTCTCGCGCTCACGCGGCCGCGTTTCGCGGTCACGCCCGTGGTGCTCTACATGCACGAGAACCAGTTCACCTACCCGCGCCTCCGGGGGACGAAGCTGAACTCCTGGTTCGGGCAGATCAATTACCTCTCCGCCTGCGTCGCCGACGTGGTCGCCTTTAACTCCGAATACCACCGCGCGGAGTTCTTCGAAGCACTCATCACGCTCGCCCGAACGCCCAACAACTGGCTGATTCCCGAGGCGATCAACAGCATCCGCGCAAAAAGCACCGTCCTCCCCATCGGCATCGACCTCCGCTCGCTCGACGAACATCACCAGAGCCGACAACCATCAACCGTCAAGCGCCCACTGATCCTCTGGAACCATCGCTGGGAATTCGATAAGGCGCCCGAGACGTTCGCGCGCGTCATCCACGGGCTTGCGGACGCAGGGATCGAGTTCGACCTTGCCATCGCGGGCGACCCGGGCGACAACCCCAGTCCGGCCATCACGGAACTGAGGGACGCCCTTGGGGAGCGCGTCTTGCAGTTCGGCCGCGTCGAGACGCGTGAGGCGTATGCACGCCTCCTCTGGGACGCGGACATCGTCGTGAGCACGTCCCGCCACGAGTTCTTCGGCGTATCGACCGTGGAAGCGCTCTATTGCGGCTGCTTCCCCGTCGTGCCGGCGCGCCACAACTACCCCGCGCTCGTCCCGCCCGAGTTCCAGGGCCGTTGCCTCTGGGAGGATGAGGAGCAGTGCCTGGCACTCTTGGCGGACGCGATCGCCACGCCGCTTCGGGGCCATCGCGCCCTTCGCGAGCACGTCGCGCGCTACGATTGGTCGCGCGTCGCGCCCGTATGGTCTGGCGCGCTGCGCGGGCTCGCGCACCAGACGTAAGTACGTGTCAGTTGCGCTAAATGTCGCGCCTTTACCTCCCGCCACCGTTCTTTACGCCGATCCCGTGCCTATCATGGACGCATGTTGACGCCCGTGCCGGTCCATCCCAAGCATATCGAGAGCTACCGTGAAGTCGTCCGGGAGGGCGTCGTGGAGCAGCTCCGCGAAGCCGCGAAAGACCTCGTTGGGGCGCGCGTGCTGCATGTGAACGCCACGGCCTACGGCGGCGGCGTGGCGGAGATCCTCGCCTCCATGGTGCCCATGATGCGCGACCTCGGCATCCTCGCCGACTGGAAGGTGATCACGGGGCATGACGAGTTCTTCGGCGTCACCAAGGCGATGCACAACGCCCTCCAGGGGAAGGCCTTCCCCTGGACGGACGAGCACCGTCGTATCTGGGTGGACCAGAACCGCGCCAACCTGGAAGGCTGGGACACCGAGGACCCGTATGACTTCGTCTTCATCCACGACCCGCAGCCTGCGCCCTTGCTCGCGCTGCTGCGCGACGAGGGCCGCGACCCGGGCGGCCGCTGGGTGTGGCGTTGTCACATCGACCTGACCGAGGCGCAGCCCGAGGCCTGGGAATTGCTGCGGCCCTTCGTCCAGGAGTTCGATGGCAGCATCTGGACGATGCGCGAATACGTGCGCGAAGGCGTGCCGGAACAGAATCTGAAGATCGCGCCGCCCGCCATCGACCCGCTCAGCGTCAAGAACTTGCCGCTCGATCGCGCGTCCATCGAGCAGGTGCTACGGCGCTACGGCGTCGATCCGTGGCGCGAGATGGTCTGCCAGGTGTCACGCTTTGACCCGTGGAAGGACCCCCTCGGCGTGATCGAGGCGTACCGCATCGTCAAGCGCGACCGTCCGGGCCTCCAGCTCGTGCTCATCGCGTCCATGGCGAGCGACGATCCAGAAGGCTGGGAATGGTACGACAAGGTCGTCCGGCGCGCGGGCGAAGACTGGGACATCAAGATCCTGTCGAACCTGAACGGCGTCGGCAACCACGAAGTGAACGCTTTCCAGCAGGCCTCGAGTGTGGTCATCCAGAAGTCGACTCGCGAAGGGTTCGGGCTGGTCGTGGCCGAGGGGCTCTGGAAGGGCGTACCCGTCGTCGGCGGACGCGTCGGCGGCATCCCTCTGCAGATCCAGGACGGCCGCAACGGGTTCCTCGTCGAAACGGTCGAAGAGTGCGCCCAGAGGGTCTCGGAACTGCTCGACGACCCTGACCGCGCACGAGCGATGGGGGAGGCAGGGCGAGAAGATGTGCGCGACCGCTTCCTGATAACGCGGTACTTGCACGACTATATAAGCATGATGCACGAGGTTGCCGGCTCGCCGGCTCAGGTCTAGCGCTGTGCTCGGGCAGCAGATGCGGGCGCTGGCCGCCCGGATGCCCATGTTCGTTCGCCGCCCGGCGCGAGTGGCCGGGAGCACCGTGCGCCTGTTTTATACCGACGCCTGCACGACTTACGCCGCTGCCATCGCCTATTACACGGTCTTTTCGCTGGTGCCCCTGGCGCTCATCATCGTGTCGATCCTCGGCTTCGTCTTCGAGCGCGACGAGATCGTGGATTTCGTCTTCGACCAGGTGCCGCTCGAACAGACGACGGGCGTACGCAGCGATGTCGACCGGCTTGTCGGCCGTGCGCTCGACTTCTCCTGGGCGGGGCTCTCGATCGGCGCCCTGACCCTTGTTTGGTCCGCGAGCGGCGTGTTCGGCGGAGTAAGGAGAGGGCTCAACGCGGCCCGCCACGACAATCCACGGCGCCCCTACTGGCAGGGCAAGCTGCTCGACATCGCACTCGTCCCGGCGCTGGGCGGACTGCTCATCATCGGCGTCTGGATCACGTCCGCGGTGGAGCGCTTGAGCGACATCGGGCCGCTCAACCTGGAATGGAACCTGGCCTTCCGCCTGGCGGCGTTCGCTGCGGCGGCAGCGATCGCGTTCACACTATTCGTCCTGCTCTATCGTTATGTCCCGTCGGCGCGTCCCACTTGGGCCGAGGCGATGGTTGGCGCGACATTCGCCACCGTAGCCTTCGAACTGACGAAATTGCTCTGGGCCTGGGCCGTGAGCCGCATCCTCAACTGGGACGACGCCGCCGTCTACGCGGGGCTGGGGTATGCGGCCGGCGCCATGCTCTGGGTCTATGTGAACGCCGTGATCCTCCTCATGGGCGCCGAATTCGGGCGTGCGGCCGCGCAGGAGTGGCGCGAAGCTCGCGCCAGCGCCGGCGCCGTGACCGCGTCCGTGGCTCCCGCGCGCGCACGGTAGGCCGTGACGGCGGCCCGCGATCCCGGACGGCTGGCCCGTATACCCTCTCGCAGCCATCCTGAACCCCGCCGATGAGCCTGTATCCGCCAATTGAGCCCTATGCCCACGGCATGTTGGATGCCGGCGACGGCCATCGCGTGTATTGGGAGGCGTGTGGCAACCCGCATGGCCCGCCGGCCGTCGTGCTCCACGGGGGGCCGGGATCGGGCCGCACCGTCGGCCAGCGCCGCTTTTTCAACCCGGACGCCTATCGCATCGTGCTCTTCGACCAGCGCATGTGCGGGCGCAGCACCCCCCACGCCAGCGCTCCGAGCGCCGACCTCTCGACGAACACCACATGGCATCTCCTCGGAGACATCGAACGCCTGCGAACGCATCTCGGCATCGAACGCTGGCTCGTCTTCGGCGGGTCGTGGGGTGCGACGCTGGCGCTGCTCTATGCTGAAACGCACCCCGAGCGCGTCTCGGCGCTCGTGCTCGGCGGCGTGACCACCACGCGTCAACGCGAGATAGGATGGCTTTACCGCGGCGGTCTCGCGCCACTATTTCCAGAGCAGTGGGCGCGATTCCGCGAAGGCGCCCCGATCGATGAGCGCAACGGTGATGTCATCGATGCCTACCACCGCGTCCTCCATGATCCGAACCCCACCGTCCGCGCCCGGGCGGCAGAGTCCTGGTGCCGATGGGAGTCGGCCTCGATCCGCTCGACGCCGGGCCTGGACCTCGCCCCGCGCTTCGAGGATCCCGCCTACGCCCTCGCCTTCGCGCGCATCGTCACCCACTACTTCCGCAACGACGCCTGGCTCGAAGACGGCCAGATCCTGCGCGACGCCGCCGCCCTCGGGGACATCCCCGGGACCATGGTGCAGGGCCGCCTCGATTTACAGGCTCCGCTCGTGACCGCCTGGGAGTTGAAGCATGCCTGGTCCCGCGCCCAGCTGGTCATCGTCGACAACGCCGGCCACGCATCCGACGAGCCCGGCATCCCTGAACAACTCGTACGCGCCACCGACCGCTTCTCGAGAGACCTGTAAGCTTCGAAGTTGAGGCCCGCGCCCTTTACCCG
>JBKKBS010000434.1:0-3613 GCA_046713815.1 Tepidiformaceae bacterium | reverse complement strand
TTCCGGACCACGTGTGGGCGATCGACGCGAGGACGGGGCGCGAGGTCTGGCATTTCGAGTGGAAGGGCAACGGCGGCAACCACATCGGCAACCGCGGCGTCGGCATTCGCGGCGACGCGCTGTATTTCGTGACGCCGGATTGCCACCTCGTGTCGCTCGAGCTGAAGAACGGCAAGGAGCGGTGGCGGCAGACGATCTGCGATCTCGATCGCTACTACTACGCGTCGGCCGCGCCGGTGATCGTCGGCAACCACGTGATCGTCGGTGTCAGCGGCGACGACCTCGACATCCCCGGCTACGTCGAGTCGCACGACCCGGTCACCGGCGCGATGCAGTGGCGCTGGTACGTGGTGCCGCAGAAGAAAGGCGACCCGGGGTTCGACACGTGGCCCAACGAGGACATGGCCAAACACGGCGGCGGCATGACCTGGCAGCCGCCGACTTACGACGCCGACCTCAACCTGATCTATGTCACGACAGGCAATCCCCAGCCGGTCATCGCCTATAAGAACCGTCCGGGCGCGAATCTCTTCACGGCCTCCATCGTCGCCCTGAATCCCGACGATGGAAAGATGCGCTGGTATTTCCAGTCCTCGCCGCACGACACGCACGACTGGGACGCCACGCAGACGCCGGTCCTGTTCGACGCCGAGTTCAACGGCCAGCCGCGGAAGCTCCTGGCCCAGGCGTCCCGCAACGGAAAATTCTTCGTCCTCGATCGCGCCGACGGCAAGGCGCTGGTGTCGACCGACTATGTCTTCACGAACTGGTCGAAGGGCTTCGACGAGAAGGGGCAGCCGATCCCCGACCCGGCGAAGGACCCGCAAATCGACGGGGCGCTCGTGACGCCGAATCAGGGCGGGGCCACCAACTGGCCTCCACCGAGCTTCAGCCCGAGGACCGGTCTTTTCTATGTGAGCGCGGCGCAGGCCTACAGTGTCTGGTACATCTACGATGCCGGGGACAACCCGCAAGGGTGGGGCGGCACCGATCGCGGCGGCTGGCAGCAGAACATGGTGCTGGCGATCGACTACCGGACCGGCAGGGTGCGCTGGACCCATAAGTGGGAGGGCGGCGGGTTTTCGGGACTGCTCAGCACCGCCGGCAACCTGCTGTTCTCCGGCGACGGCTCCAGCGGAAATTTCGTCGCGCTGAATGCCACGACTGGCGCGCCGCTGTGGCACGCGGGGGTTCGCACCAACGTGACCAACGGCCCGATCA
This sequence comes from Tepidiformaceae bacterium, assembly GCA_046713815.1. Classification (GTDB taxonomy): domain Bacteria; phylum Chloroflexota; class Dehalococcoidia; order Tepidiformales; family Tepidiformaceae; genus JBBDMZ01. The sequence goes on along the minus strand of JBKKBS010000434.1, from coordinate 2,392 downwards.
CCTACACGCTCGACGGCCTGCAGTACGTCGTCGTCGGCGCGGGCGACACGCTCTGGGCGTTCGTGATGAACGAATAGGCTAAAGCCCGAGAACATCCAGATACTTCAGGGCTCCACCCGTGTTGAAGATCACGACGGTGTCGGTGGATTTGACGTCACCACGCGTCAGCAGCACCTTCAGCGCGGTCAGGGCCGCGCCCCCTTCGGGGGCGGCGCTGATCCCCTCCTTCGATCCGAGCTCGCGCATGTCTCGCACCATGTCGGCGTCGGAGACGGCCAGCGCCGTGCCGCCGCTGTCGCGGACGGCGCGGAGGACCAGGAAGTCGCCGATCGCTTTCGGCACGCGCAGCCCGTCGGCTATCGTGCGCGCGTTGGGAAACATCTCGGAGCGCTCCGCTCCCTGCTCGTAAGCCCGGACGATCGGCGCGCAGCCTTCTGCCTGCACCGAGACCATCTTCGGGCGGCGGCCCGCCTCCTTCCAGCCGATGGCTTCCATTTCCTCGAACGCCTTCCACATGCCGATCATGCCGGTCCCCCCGCCGGTTGGATAGATGATCCAGTCCGGGAAGCGCCACTCGAGCTGTTCGCCGAGCTCGTAGGCCATCGTCTTTTTTCCTTCGATGCGGTACGGCTCCTTCAGGGTGGATACGTCGTACCACCCGAGCGGCTTGCCGGTCTCGGCCGCGATGCGTCCGGCGTCGGTGATGAGTCCGTCGACGAGAGTGACGTCGGCGCCGTACAGCTCGCACTCGCGGATGAAAGGGACCTTGACGTCTCTGGGCATGAAAACCTTCGCCGTGAGGCCCGCGGCGGCGGCATACGCGGCCATCGCGTTCGCGGCGTTGCCCGCCGACGGGATCGACAGTGTCGTCGCGCCGAGGAGCGACGCCCTGGTCACGGCGGCGGCCAGGCCGCGGGCCTTGAAGGAGTTCGTGGGGTTGAGGGACTCGTCCTTGACGAACAGGCGGGGGAGGCCGAGGTCACGCCCGAGGCGGCGCGCGTGAATGAGCGGCGTCCATCCCTCGCCGAGCGACAGCGGCCGTTCGCCGTCGAACAGCGGCATCAGCTCGCGATACCGCCACATGTTCGGCTCGCGCGCGACGAGGCTCTGCTTTTTCCACGCCCGCGCCGCCCGCAGGTCGTACCGCGCGAGCAGCGGCATCCCGCACGTGCAGAGGTGCTGCTCGACTCGGGGATCGCAGGGTGCAGCCCCACACGGGACGCTGCACTCGAGGTGGGTGAAGTAACTCATTGGCGGTTGCCGATTGCCGATTGAAGATTAAACGGATTGTCGAATGTCGAGTGTCGATTGGTGGTGCCCCAATCGGCAATCGTCAATCGCCGATCCGTGAATCTTCAGTCTGCAATCGCCAATCGCCAATGACTACTTTCCGAGCAGCTCCGTGTCCTTCTTCTTCTGGACGTCGTCGATCAGCGCGACGTGCTGATCGGTGATCTTCTGGACCTCCTCAAGACTCCGGCGCTCGTCGTCCTGGGAGATCTTGGCGTCCTTCAACAGCTTCTTCAGCTTGTCGTTCGCTTCGCGGCGGACCAGGCGGATGCCGTTGCGCCCTTCCTCGGCGAACTTGTGAACGATCTTCGACAGCTCCTTGCGGCGCTCTTCGGTGAGCGCCGGGATGGGAATGCGAATCACCTTGCCGTCGTTCGTCGGGTTGAGCCCGATGTTGGCGGCGCGGATCCCTTTCTCGACGTTGTTCATCAACGACGGATCGAAGGGCTGCGCGATGATCATCGCCGGCTCCGGCACCGACAGGGAGGCTACCTGGTTCAGCGGCACCATCGACCCGTACGCCTCGACGTGCACGGTGTCGAGGATGTTGACCGACGCCCGTCCCGTCCGCACGCCGCCCAGCTCGCGGCGGACGTGGTCGATGTGCCCGTCCATCCGCTTCTTCACTTCGGCGAACAGCTCTTTCAGATCACTGACGTCCATGCGCTCCTCATTCGGCCGTGACGGTCGTGCCCACGGCCTCGCCCATGATGACGCGGCGCAGGATTCCCGGCGTCCGCAGGTTGAACACGACAATCGGCAGCTTGTTGTCCATGCAGAGGGAGATGGCGGTGGCGTCCATCACCTTCAAGCCCTCGGCGAGGACCTTCAGATAGGAAATGTTCTCGTATTTGGTGGCTGTGGGATGGAGCATCGGGTCGGCCGTGTAGATGCCGTCGACCTTGGTGCCCTTCAGGATGACGTCGGCCTTGATCTCCATGGCGCGGAGCGCGGCAGCCGTGTCGGTGGTGAAGTAGGGGTTGCCGGTGCCGGCTGCGAAGACCACCACCCGGCCCTTCTCGAGATGTCGGATGGCGCGGCGCCGGATGAACGGCTCGGCCACGGCGCGCATCTCGATGGCGGTGAGGACGCGCGTCGTGAC
>JBKKBS010000433.1:0-3779 GCA_046713815.1 Tepidiformaceae bacterium | reverse complement strand
GAACAGGTCGCTCATGCTGTTCACGAAGATGAGGCGCGGGCGCTTCCAGGTCAGCGGCAGTTCAAGGCGATCCGGCCGTAGCGTCAGGTCGAAGCCGACCTCGTATGGGTGCCCCGGTACTCCTCGGAACCGCTCGGCGAACGTCTCGGCGTAGCAGTGGGCGCACCCGGGGCTGACCTTGGTGCATCCCGTGACCGGATTCCACGTCGCCTGTGTCCACTCGATCGAGGATCCGTCGCTCATTGCCGGCCTCCGCGCTTATTAACGAATTGTGCAGCCTTATGATCAATTGCGCGATATGCCCAGAATAGAACATGCGTTCTATCGCGGTCAAGCCACGGGAGATTAGCGCAGGACCGCGAACAACTCGCGCAACGTTACCGCGAAGCCGGGGACGGCGGCGCCGGAGAGCGCGCCGTCTTCGCCAATAACCGTGCCGTCGTTCGACACGTCGAAGATCTCGGCGGTGCGCGTCGTCGGGTCGATCAGCCAGGCGGCATCCACACCGTGCGCGCGGTAGTAACGGCATTTGTCTCGCAAGGAGCGCAGCGTTTGTCCTTCGGAGCGGATCTCGATGGCGAGACTGGGCGGCGTCATGAGCCGGTCGCCAGCGTCGCGACCGGGCGCATAGTAGGAGACATCCGGAAGCAAGTACCGCGGATCGTCCAGGTCGACGAACTCACTCCGCCCTTCAACGAATGTCTCGCCGCCTCCCGTCGCCTCATAGAGGCCAAGAAACATCGAAAGTTTGTGAGCAAGTCGACTATGGTTTCGGTCGGGCATGGGTTTCGCTATCGCCTCCCCACAGACGTATTCGAGATACGGCTTCTCCTCGGGGAGGGCGAGGTATTCCTCTACCGTCAGCTTTTGGCGGGTGACCATGCGCCCAGTATACCCGTTCGGATAGCTGGTTCGAGGGGCGCGGCGGCGTACGCTACGTTGATGGTGACGATGATCGGGCACGGGGACATCCGTCGCGAGCTGCGTGTGCTTGCGGCCTCCGACGACGTGCCGCACGCGCTCATGTTTGTCGGGCCGGAGGGCGCCGGGCGCACGCTGCTCGCGCTCGAATACGCCCAACTCCTGAACTGCGAGCGTGCACCCCGCAACGCACCCGCGGGCGCCTCGCTCTTCGGCGACGACCCGGCGGCGGCCCCCGTGGCCGCGGCCACGCTGCCCTGCGGCGAGTGCCGCAACTGCCGCCTCATCCGCGATGGAGGTCACCCGGACGTCGTCACACTTGGGCCAGGGGACACTCTCTGCAAGCCGCGCGCGGGCGAGAGCTCGCATGCCCGCCACCCGGACTCGCGCGACATCCGCATTTGTCAGATCCGCGGCCTGATCGAGCTGGTCGCCCGCTACCCCTTCGAGGCGAACTACCGCCTCATCCTCATAGATCCCGCGGACCGCATCGGCCGCGAGCCATCAAATACCATCCTCAAGACGCTGGAGGAGCCGCCGGGGCACACCATTTTCGCGCTCATCACGTCGGCGCCCGAGGCGATCATCGAGACCATCCGCAGCCGTTGCCGGCGCATCGACGTGCGTCCCGTGCCGCGCGACGAGATCCAGCGCGGTCTGCGGGAGATGGAGTATGCGCCCGAGATCGCGGCGCGTGCCGCCGCCGAGAGCCGCGGCCGCCCGGGCCGCGCCATCGCGTTTGCCCAGGAGCCCGGCCTCATGGACGACCGCGCCCGCGTCCTCGCACTCTGCGGCAAGATCGCCGCGGCCCGTACCCCCGAACGTTTCCGGCACGCCGAGGCGCTGGCCGAACGTTACCGGCGCGACCGCTCGTCCGTGACGAACGAACTGGAGGCCTGGGAGACCTTCTGGGAGCAGCGCCTGCACCACCTCGCCGCGAACGGCGACGGCCCCGGCGCCCGCCAGGAAGCGCTCGATACGATCTCCGCGCTCCGTGCCGTCGCCCGCGTGCGCGAAGACCTCCTCGCCAATGTGATTGCCCGCGCCGCCTTCGAACTGATGCTGTTGAGCTTCCCCGCTCTCGATCCGAGCGAGGGCGCCAACGTCGCCTGATTTACGCGAGTCCGAGCGCGAGCTGCCTTTAGGCCCCGCTCACCACCTGCGCCTCAGCCGCCACCACGACCGCGGCGTCGCCGCGGGCACGTAGCTCGGGGCCCTTCTCCAGGCGACCGGCGATGAGTGAAAGGATGTAGTTCGGGATGAAGTAGAGGAGCGCGATCACAAGCATGATCTCGACCGTCGATTGAGTGTAGGCGGGCGATTCCCAGAGCAACTTCCCGCGCCGCAGCAGTTCAAACACGGTGATCAGGGCCGCGAGGGACGTGTCTTTGAAGAGCGTGATGAGCTGGCTCACGAGGCCCGGGGCCATGCGCCGCAGGGCGATCGGCACGGCGATGTAGCGCATGGACTGGAGGTAGGTGAGCCCGATCGTGCGGCTCGCCTCGATCACGCCTTTCGAGATGGAGAGAATGCCCGCGCGCATGATCTCCGCCACCACGGCGCTGTTGTAGAGCGTGAGCGCGAGCACCGCGGACGCCTCCGGCGTGAGGTCGCCGGAGACCTCGTCGACGAAGTAAGAGAGCACCGGGATGTCGGTCGCCCAGCCGGTGTTGAAGCGCCCCGCGCCGAAGAAGACGAAGAAGATGAGGAGCAGTAGCGGCGTAGCCCGGAAGACTTCGATATAGATCGTCGCCAGGTACTTCACGACTGGCACGGGCGAGAGCCGCGAGACAGACATGATCGTGCCCATGACGATGCTGAGGATGATGGCGAAGAAGGCGATACGCACCGCGATCCAGAGCCCGCGGAAGAGGAACTCCCAGATCGCCCACGTCTTAAACAGCTCCCAGTTCCCGGGGAGGAGATCCATGAAGCTGTCCCAGAGTGCGTTCATCAGCGGGACCTCGCGATGCGCCGCTCGAGCCGGTTCGAAACCAATGCCAGCGGCAGGGTGAGTGAGAGATAGAGGATGCCAGCGAGGGTGAGTACCTCATACGTCTTGAACGTGTCCTCGCCGACGTTCAGGGAAGCACGCAGGAGGTCGGCCAGGCCGATGGCGGAGACGAGCGCGCTGTTGCGGAAGAGGGCACTGAAGATGCTCGTGAGCAACGGCAGCGCCACACGCAGGGCCTGGGGTACAACCACGTACACCCGCGTCTGGATGTAGTTCAGCCCGATCGAGCGTGCGGCCTCCGTCTGGCCCTTATCAATCGAGAGCAGGCCGCTGCGCAGCGCCTCGGCCGTGTAGGCCCCCGTGTAGAGCGTGAGGGCGAGGATCCCGGCCTCCCAGGAGGAGAGCAGGAACCAGTCCGGGCGCCCAATGACCGGCAGATCGAGCCTGGGCAGTCCAAAGAACCAGAAGAAGATCTGCACGAGCAAAGGCGTGTTGCGAAACCACTCGATGTAGGCCCCCCCGAAGATGCGCAGAGGGAGAAGCTCGGAAGTCCGCATCAGGGCGACCACCGCGCCCAGGGCCATGGCCAGGACGAACGAGACGAGGGTGAGGATGACGGTCGTACGATAGCCGCGCAAGAACTCAGGGTAGTGGTCCGCCCATTGGTCCCAGACGTCGCTCCAGAAGCTGCTCGCGCCGACAGATATGCCGTAGAGCGCCCAGGCAACGCCGGCGAGCGCAAGTGCGCGCGCGCTCCAGAGGGCGACCGTCTTCTGCGTGCGAAGCCGTCCCGTACGGCCAGCCCACACCTCCGCCGCCATCCACGCGGGCAGGACCACAACGAAGTAGAGGAGGACGAGGAGGCCGGTCACCCCTCACCCCTCGAACCCCTCTCCATCGCGAT
>JBKKBS010000432.1:0-2731 GCA_046713815.1 Tepidiformaceae bacterium | reverse complement strand
TACTTCCTCCACGGACGGCAAGGCAGTCGTTCTCGACATTCGCAACTCCCGATCGCAGGCTTCCGTTCAAGTCCAGGGCACAATCTACACCTTGCAGCGACAGGCTCGTGGGCCTCACGCACGAAATCGCCTGTAGAAGCAGCTCCGCCGACACTCCGTTCATTCCCGGTGTCAAAAGGCGGAAGTCCGATGGCGATGGCCCGAGCGTGGATCCTTGCGGTAATGGCGATGGGGTTGGCCGGAGTGCTCGTGTTGCTCGCGATGAGCGCCGAGGCGGGCTCGCCTGCACAGCGGGGTGCCGTCGAAGTGGAACGCTGGCTCGTCTCTCCCGACGGGCGGTTCCGGCGGGTCACGATCGTGGTCGACGCACGAGTGGCAGACCCGGAGGCGGTCGCGGATGCGCGCTATCCGGAAGCGCTGCGTTCCCCGGGCGTCTCCGCGCAGTACGCAACGTTTGCGAAGTGGGCGCCGGGCGATGTCCCCATCGCGGTCGGATATGACGACGCGTTGGACCCGGTTGGCATCGACGGCAACCCGCATCTGCAGTGGGCGATGAGTTCGTGGAATGCCGTGGGCGGGCAGTCGCTCGCTTTCGCGAACGTTGGCTCCACGACCGCTCTCGCTCCTACCTGCGACGCGAACAATGGCGACGGCGCCAACACCGTGCGCTTCTCGTTCCTGCTCGATGCCGGGATCCTGGGCGAGACCTGCACGCTCTTCGACTTCGACGGTATCGACGGCACCGAGCGAATCCTGGAGTTCGACATGCACGTCGATGCGAGCAGCGAGTGGTCCGTGGCGGCGGTCACGCCGGGCGACCGCTACGATCTGCGCTCGGTGCTGCTGCATGAGCTGGGGCATGCACTTGGCCTCGATCACTCGGGATCGGGCAATGTCATGCAGCCGTTCCTCGATACGGGCGAGATGCTCCGCACGCTGAGCAGCGACGACATCGCGGGGATGCGAGCACTCTACGGCGTGGCCGCAAAGCCGACGCCAACACGCACGCCTCCGCCGAAGGAAAGCCGGCCGTTCCGCTCAACTCTCGGTGCGATTTCGCGGGATTAAAGAGAGGAGCCCTTCAAGGGCTCCTCTTTCAGTGGCTGAGAACGCCAACGCGCGCTAGTAGCGAGCGCCCTCGGGCGGAGTGGACATCCACTCCTTCATGGCCTGCTGGCCAGGGCGGTCGACGTGCACTTTGTCGTCGACGGTCTTCACCCAGTCCGTGGGGATCCAGTGGTGCTTCCCGGCCTGGTCCTTGGTGAGCTTGATGGAGTTTCCCTCCACCTTGTCAACCTCGGCGAACTGCTTGTTGTCCGAGCAGACGACGGGCATGTGTTCCCGAATCTTCGTTGCATCCATGTGTGTACTTCCTTTCCGAAGTGATGATTCCAGCGTAGCAAGCAGCGGAACCTGTTCGCCTCAGCAGATCGCCGTGAACCTTTCGTTTCCATGCCAGGTGGGTCTCGTGGGTTCGTATTGCATTTCGCGCTCAATCCGCGCCACGGTCGCGGCAGTTCGCGCACTCCGGCTACACTCAGCGCGTGGCAGAACTATTCGAGGTCAACGGACAGCGGGTGCCTATCGCCGAGACGATGGGCATGGAGATACTTGAGCGGAGCGAAGGGAAGGCCACTCTCCGCTGGAGGGTGCTGGAGGAGTACGCGAATCCGCTCGGCCAACTGCATGGCGGCATGTACGCGGTCCTCCTGGACTCCGCCATGTCCGTCGCCGCCAGCGGGATCGCGACCGCGACAATGCAATTCAGCCTGCTCCGTGCCGCCATGCCGGGTACCGTCCTCATCATCACGGGTGAGGTGGTGAAGGCTGGGAAGCGGATCACCTATGCCGAGGCCGAGATTCGTGATGAAGCGGGACTGCTCTTTGCCCGTGGCAACCAGAGCGGAATCCCTCGCACGCCACCAGGATAACTACACCAGGGCGTCCCGCAACTCGCGCAGGTGCGCGATCACGAGGTCCGGCCGGATCGCGATGTCCTCGCGCAGTTCGAGCCGCTCGCGGTGGATCCAGACGGCGTGCATGCCCGCCGCCTTCGCGCCACCAACGTCCGCGTAGAGGTTATCGCCGACGTGCCACGATTCGTGCGGAAGCACGCCCAGCGATGCCATCGCATGTTCGAAGACCGCGAGTGCGGGCTTTCCCTGGCCGAACTCGCCCTCGATCACGATCGCGTCCATGTGCCGCGCGAGGTCGTGCGCATCAATCTTCGCGCGTTGCGGCGTGCCGTGGCCGTTGGTGATCATCCCGAGCTTGTAGCCCGCAGCGCGCAATTCCTCAAGCGTCTCGACCGTATCATCGAACAACTTCGAGTGCTCGCGGTGGCTGGCCGCGTAATCGAGGGCAAGCTCGCGCGCCACGGATGCGTCCCAGCCCGACGCCTTCAGCGCGCTCTCGACGATCATGGTTCGGGCGTCATCGAGCGCGATACGCCAATGTCCGACGGCTTCCTCGTCCTTCCAGAACTCCGACGCGTACTTGCGGATTGCGAGCCGCAGCGGTTCCGCCTCGCAGCCCAGCCGGGGAGCGAACCGGCGGCTGACCAGCTCCCAGGAGACGGTCATCGCGGTCACGCCGTCGAGCAGGGTGTCGTCCATGTCGAAGAAGATCGCCTTCGGGAGCATCCCTTCCATCCTACGAAACCCCCGCCCACGCGCCAGCGGCTGCGTAGCGGGCGTATAATCAGTGCATGAAGACGGGCATCGTATTTCCG
>JBKKBS010000431.1:0-13058 GCA_046713815.1 Tepidiformaceae bacterium | reverse complement strand
CGCTCCACCGCGAGGCGCCCGGTCATCAGCTCGTCGCTCGTGGACGTGACCAGGAGACCGAGGCGCTCGGGCAGGTGGCCGATTCCGAGCGCGTTGAATTCTTCCGGCGTCCGGGGCCGCGGCCGTGGCTGCGTCATTGCCTCATTGTGAGCCCGTGGGTTGCGAGGTGCTACTCAGTATGTCTCCGGCACCGGACGATCGTCACCACGGAGGCGCCGGGAAATCGTGCATACGACGCCGTATGGAGCCGTCGGTGTTAGCGACGCTTTGGGCCACCCGCTCGGTCCGCAAAACAGAATCACGGCGGGAGCGCACTTTTCGCGTGGACACCGGGACGCTTGCTTACGCGCGCGCTACTGATGCGCGTGTCCGGCGCGCGGACGCGCATCTGACTGACAGACCGTCAAGGTCACGCTATCCTCTGCTGGCTTCGACGGTCCGCGCCAGCGCGCCGCTCGGGCGAGTGATCGGAGAGACCGTGGAGCAAGTGCACTTCGGCTGGTTCATCCCCACGTCGGGCGATACAAGCGCCTTTGGTGTGCCGTCGGCGCAGATCGCGCCCAGCCTGGAACTCTTCGTCGAAGTGGCGCGCGCGGCGGAGCGGGCCGGGTTCGAATATGCGCTCGTCCCGGTGCAAACGATGTGCTGGGAAGCCTATATGACTTGCGCCATGGTCGCCGCACGCACGGAGCGGATTAAGCTCCTGCTCGCCGCGCGGCCCGGGTTCGTGAGCCCGACAGTGATGGCAAAGATGATCTCCACCTTCGACCAGCTCTCGGGTGGCCGCGTCTACGTCAACCTCATCGCCGGCGGTGGCTACGACGAGATGGCGGCGGACGGCGACTTCCATACCCACGACGAGCGCTACGCGATCATGGACGAGACCGTCACGATCATGAAGCGGGTCTGGACAGAAGCCGCGCCCGTGACGCACGAGGGCACGTTCTTCAAGGTCGAAAAGGCGCGCGTCGTGCCGCGTCCCTTCCAGCAGCCGCATCCGCCGTTTTACCTGGGCGGGATCTCCGCGGCGGCGCGGGAGGTCTGCGCGAAGCACGCCGATGTCTACCTCTTCTGGGGCGACACAACGGAGAACATCGCCCCGCGCATAGCGGACGCACGTTCCGCCGCCGCCAGGTACGGGCGTGAGGACGAACTGCGCTTCGGCATGCGCCTCCAGCTGATCGTCCGGGAGAAGGAGGAAGATGCGTGGGCCTTCGCCCGTGACTTGATCGCGAACGCAAGCGAACACCAGCGTTCGGCCATCAGCCGGATGTGGGAACAGTCGGAGTCGAACTCGCGTATGAAGGTGCTCGCCCAGGCGGACGACTTTCGTATCGCACCTCACCTGTGGAGCGGCATCAGCAGCGTGCGTCTAGGCGCGGGCGTGGCCATCGTCGGCAACCCCCAACAGGTCGCCGAGACGATCCAGCAATTCGTCGACATCGGCTGCACGGAGTTCTGCCTATCCGGCTACCCGCACGCGGAAGAGGCGGAGCGGTTCGGGCGTCTCGTCCTGCCCTACTTCGCGGACCACGTAGCGCAAGCGTAGAACCGCCGATCACACGCGTGAGCGGGTCTGTCGTCGATATGAAGTCTGCGGTTCGGTCCCTCGTTTGGACGACGCATTCAGACCTTTGACTTCGACATCACCAGAGGATCATTTGCGAGCAGCGGAAGAGTGCAATCGCCTTGCCCGTCGACTCCGCGACCACGGTCGCGTCCCAGACCTGCGTGGTCCGGCCTGCGTGCATGCGCCGGGCCTCGCAGGTGACCGCTCCTTCGCGCGCGGTGCCCACAAAGTTGCTCTTCAGCTCAATCGTCGTGAAGCCGGAGGAGCCTTCGGGCCGGGAGCGCAACGTGCCGCAGCCGCAGAGGGTGTCCGCCAGTGTGACGACCACGGCGGCGTGCAAAAATCCATTGGCGGACAGGTGCTTCTCCTCGATCTCCAGCCACCCGGTCACCAGCTCGTCATCGACCGAGGTGATGACGACGCCCACGAACCCGGGGAAGTGCCCCCGCTGCGCGCCCGTGAACTCCTCCGCGGTCCGGTAATCCGGCAAGAGCTGTGTCATGGCGCCATTCTCCGGATACCCGGCGGGGAATGCCAGCGGGTGGTTCACGCCTGCGCGACAGTACCTCCTCTGGGTCAATCTTAAAGTTGCTAATAGGAGCTGGGCTGAGGCAGCCGAGGGCCTGGCAGGAACGGACGAGTGGGAGACGCGGGGCCTGCGCGCGAACCCCGACGCCCGCGCTGTTCCCGCGGTGTTTTGAAAGCGCTTTGAAACCTCGTCCACCGTTCCGTTGTTCGCTCAGCGTTCCGGTGACTTCAGTCTGGAACGAAACGATCGCGAGTTGCCGTGACCCTGGATCCAACGTGCCCTCACCCAGACGACATCCCGATCCTGCGCGCCCTGGCGGGGACGCGGAGCGACTCCGTCGGTCATCGCCTCAGGCTCTTGCGCGAACTTGGGCTCCTGAATTTGCCCCGACCCGGCCGCGGGGAGACGTGGCTGCGCTTCCGCCGCCTTGCGGAAATCGCTGCCGACGACCTCTCACTTGCGCGCCTCGCTGAAGGACACTGCGACGCCGTTTCTATCCTCGAAGAAGCAGGATTAACGCCAGTCACGGATTCGGCGCTCTACGGCGTTTGGGTCGCTGGCGCCCCGCTCATAACGACCCGTTCAGCAGGCAGGACCGTGGTCGGCGGCGAACGTGCGTACTGCTCCGGGAGCAACATCATCGACCGCGCCCTGATCACATCTCGCTACGACGGCGAGGGGCCAACGCTGTTTGAAATCGATGCCAACGCACCCAATCTCGAACTGCAGCCGGGCTCCTGGCCAGCGATCGGGATGGCCGACACACGGAGCCACTCCGTGAACTTTGTTTCGGTGGAGCCGCTTCGCCAGGTGGGAGGATTGGATTTTTACGAGAACCGCCCAGGTTTTTGGAATGGCTCTCCGAACCCGGCGGCCTGCTGGTACGGTGGCGCTCTCGGCCTGGCACGCGGCGTCGCGGAATTCCACGATGGATCAGCGATCCGGCGCATCCTCCACGCCGAGATAAGCGTCCCGCTGATGCAAATGCGGGCGGTGCTCGTGGCCGCGGCTCAAGATATCGACAATCGGCCCGAGGCGTCCCAGGCGGAGCGGCAACTGCGGGCACTCATTGTCCGCGACGTGGTCTATCGCGGCTGCCTGGAAGTGATCAGAGCGGCCGCCGAGCTTGGCGGGACTCACCAGAGCACGCACGATCTCGCCCAGGCGAAGCGGCTCGCCGACCTCCCCGTCTATCTGCGCCAGCACCACCCGATGCAAGATCGCGAACACATTGGAGAGCTGCTCCAATCCTTGCCGTTGATGGAGGAAGGTTGAATGTCCGCGGAGCGTGACCTCACCCTCAATCGCCTGGGCAGGCGCGGCCGCGTCGTCGTTATCGCCCCACATCCCGATGACGAGGTCTTCGCGGTTGGCGGCATTATGACGCTGCTTGCGCGCGCGAACTACGAGTTGGAGGTCATCGCGGTGACCGACGGCGAGGCCTCCCATGCCTGCTCGTCTTGTATTACGCCCGCCAGGTTACGCGAAGTGCGAGTCTGCGAAACCCGGAACGCCTACCGCGAGCTTGGCATCACCCCGCTACGCGTTCGGTTGGGGATCCCCGATTCCGGCGTAGAAGCGCAGTCTGAACAGTTGCGCCAGGCGCTTGCCGTACGCCTCGCCGGGGCCGACATCGTCTTCGCGCCGCTGGAAACAGACGGTCACCCCGACCACGACGCGGCGGGCGTGGTCGCCCAGAAAGTCACCGCGACCCTCGATGCCACGCTCTGGAGGTTTGCCGTCTGGGCGCGTGTGCATCCTGAGCGCATCACGCAGGGCGCCCCGCATTGCCTTTCGCTCCCGGCGGAGGTGGTTTCGAGGAAGCGGCGAGCGGTCGCACAGTACCGCAGTCAACTCAATGCCCTGGGGCCCGATGCGGAGGACGGCCCGGTACTGCCGCCCGGGTTTTTGAGACACTTCATCCAGGACAAGGAGCTATTGTGGCAGACTCCCTGACGATCGAGCGCACCTACTTCGAACGGCTGTATGCGGAGTCCAACGACCCATGGAACTTCGCAGAGTCCTGGTATGAGCGCAGGAAATACGACCTTACACTTGCCGCGCTACCGGCTGAACATTACGACAGGGTCTTCGAGCCGGGATGTTCGATAGGTGTATTGTCCGCTCGCCTCGCGGCGCGCTGCACGGAATTGGTAGCCATGGAACTAATGCCATCTGTTGCCGCGATGGCGCGCGAGAGGCTCGGCCCGTACAACGGCGCGTCGGTTATCGAGGGCTCCATCCCCGCGCATTGGCCCGCGGGGAAGTTTGACCTCATCGTGCTCAGCGAAGTCGCCTACTACCTCACAGCAAGGGGCCTCGAGCAGACCATCGCGTTACTCCGCAAGAGCCTGAGGCCTGGCGGTACCATCGTCTCTGTGCACTACACGCTCGAAACGGACTATCCGCTCACGGGCCAACAGGTCGGGGAGCATCTACGCCAACAGGGTTGGCTGACCGAGGTCTCATCCTACTCCGAGCGGTCGTTTGAACTGGTGGTGCTGCAAGCATGAAGGAACACAGTGTCGGCGTGATCATTCCCGCTCGGAATGAGGCTCTTCTGCTTCGCGAGAGCCTCGGCTCCGTTCTCCGCGCCATCGCGCACAGTCAGACGGAGTGCTTCGTCGTTCTTGTTGACGACGGCAGCACCGACGAAACGGCGGAAATCGCGTATGACATGCTGGCGCCCGGCCTGGGATGCGTGCTCTCCATCAACCGCGGGAATGTCGGAGCTGCACGGGCCGCTGGAGTCGACTACATCCTCGGCAGCCGTGTTCGGACGAGCACATGGATCGCGTGTACCGACGCCGACACCATCGTCCCTCAGGACTGGATCGCCGGGCAGCTCGGCCACGCAAGTGCCGGCGCCGATGGTGTTGCTGGCCTGGTCGACCTGGATTGCCGGGGAGGGAATCGACTTCGCGGCGCATTCGCGGATGCGTATGGCACGCAAGTATCTCGGAGTGCACACCCCCATATTCACGGAGCGAACCTTGGTGTGAGCGCCGCCAGCTACGTCGCGGTTGGAGGATTCGCGCCCATTCCGCGCGGGGAAGACCAGGACCTCTGGTCGCGGCTGGCAGCCTCCGGGCACCGATTGGTGTCTGACACTCGCTCGGTCGTCACGACAAGCTCGCGCCTGGTCAGTCGCACGAGCGGCGGGTTCGCATCGTATCTGCGGCAGTTGTCCGCCACCATGCCTTCGGGGGACGAGGACCTGCCACGAACGCATTCTGTCGGATAGCGACCCGGGCGAGGCTGCAACCTGCTTGCGGGGCGGGACGGCTTGGCCGGGGTGGACACTGGCGTAGAATCGCGAGCATGGAAGATTTGCCGCTCGATGGAGTGCGCGTGTTGGAGATTGCGCCGGGATTCGCGGCGGCCTTCGCGAGCAGGCTGCTCGCGGGCTACGGCGCGGATGTAGTCTGCGTGGGAGAGCCGCGCGATCTGACTGACGACGAGCGCCTCTGGCTGACGGCCGGTGTGCGCCGCGTGGAAGCTGACGCCCTGGCGGACATCCAGCCGCTCCTCGCGACGGCCGACATCGTGCTCATCGATTGGCGGCTCGGCGGGCCAACGCCACAGGCGGCGGAGGTAGAATCCGCGCTACGCCAGAGGACGGACGTGCTTGTCGTATCGGTAACGCCATTCGGGCAAAGCGGGCCGAACGCGGACTATGCGGCCACCAACATCACCTCGTTCGCGATGGGCGGGATCATGTCGCTCACCGGGCACCCGTCGCGCGAACCGCTCGTCACCGGCGGAAGCCAGGCGCTCGCACTTGGCGGCCTGAACGCCTTCAGCGCGGCCCTCGCCGGGTATTACGGCCTCCTCGTTACGGGCGAGGGCGACTGGGTCGACATCTCGCTCCAGGAATGCGCGGCCGGGATGCTTGAGCTGTACGGCCCAGGCTCAGCTTCGGACAATACGGGGCCCGCCCCCCGTCGAGGAAACCACTTGCGCGCGGTCTGGGCGATCTATCCCTGCGCCGACGGGTGGGCGGGGGTCTGTTGCCTTGAACGCCAGGTGCCAGCCTTTTTCCGCCTGCTCGACGACCCCGTGCTCTCCGAGGAACGATTCGCCGACCTCACGTTGCGCACGGAGAACGATGACGAGCTGACGGCGATGGTCTACCCCTGGTTCGCGGACAAGAGTAAGTCGGAGATTCTGCGGCTCGGCGCGGAACACCGTATCCCCTTCGGCGCGGTGCAGTCGCCTGGAGATCTCCTCGCCAACGAGAGCCTGGCCGAACGGGGCTTCTTTGACGAGATGGTCACAGGGGAGGGTGTCGCCCGCATACCCGGGCGGCCATTCCCGGGCTTTGGCTGGCGCACGGGCGCTTGCTACGACGCGGTTGACGTGTCCGGCGTGGCCGCGCAGTGGGTCTCGGCCGCGCAGGTGCGCCCATGAAGCGGCTTCCGTTCGAAGGCGTCCGCGTGCTTGACCTGACGATGATGTGGGCGGGGCCATACGCCACGCGCCTCCTCGCCGAAATGGGCGCCGAAGTGATCAAGGTTGAGTCTCCGCGGGCGTGGGACAACATCCGCACCCTCATCCCCCAGCCAGGCGTGGATGAGCCGTGGAACTCTTCTTATTACTTCAACGACTACAACCGCGACAAGAAATCGCTCGTTCTCGACCTCGCCAACGTCCGCGGACACGAAGTCTTTCTTCAGCTTGTGCAACATGTCGACATTGTGATCGAAAACTACCGGGCGGACGTGATGGATAACCTCGGCCTCGGCTACGAGACGCTCAAGGCCGCTCGCGAGGACATCATCCTCGTCTCCATGGCGGGCTTCGGGAAGACCGGTTCCGAGCGCGGCCAGGTCGGGTTCGGGCCGATCATCGAGCAGATGGGCGGGCTCATCTCCCTCACCGGATACGGCGATGATGGCGAACCCTATAAGACGGGCATCTCCTACGGCGACCCGGTCGGTGGCATCGCGGCGGCTGGCGCCGTCGGTCTCGCGCTCATCCGCCGCAAGAAGACGGGCCGCGGTATCCACGTCGATCTCGCGCAGCGCGAGACGATGGCATCGATGGCGGGAGAGGCGTTCGTGGCAGCGTCGCTGCGTAGCGAATCACCTGTGCATCATGGCAATCGCAGCCCCCGTTGGGCGCCGCAGGGGGTCTACCCGTGCCGCGGTGAAGAGCAGTGGCTGGCGATCTCGGTGCGCGACGACACAGAGTGGGCGGCACTGGCAAGTGCAATTGGCGCGAGCGGACTGGCGAGGCTGTCCCTCGCCGAACGTCGCCACCGCCACGATGAAATCGACACACGCATCCGCGAGTGGTCGGAGGCACAGGACCCGCAAGCCGCGATGGTCGCTCTGCAGGCGGTCGGCGTGCCCGCGGGCCGCGTGCTTGACACGGATGGGGTCCACGAAGACCCGCACCTGCTTGCGCGAGGTTTTTGGGTCGAGCTGCCGCATCCGCGCATGGAGCCCTGGAAGCAGCCCGCGAGCGCCTGGCGCTTCGCCGAAGCGAACCCCCGCCTCCGCCGCCACGCCCCCCTCTTCGGCGAACATACCGCCGAAATCCTCCGCGACCTCCTCGGCATGAACGACGCCGACATCGCCTCCCTCGAAGCCGCCGGCGTCACCTCCCACGCGCCCGTGAACCCGGGCATCGGCTAACGCGGCACAAACGAATCGCACTGCCAGACATCCAACTCCAGCAGATCGTTCGTCGGGTCGTGAACGAGGCGACAGCGATCGAGAATGTCTCTACCGAGAACAGATGGGAGAACAAAATTACCTCGCGGGACGTCCACCGCCACCAAGAAACGATACTTGCCGAATTGGGCCTCATCGATATCGATCGACACCGTCTCGCGGGTTCCAACGGCGATGCCGCCGAACCCAGTCCCAAGCAGGTGTTGCTCGGCGTCCGGCTCGTGCAAACCGAGCTGAATGGACGCCTTGGGCATCAGCACGCTCCGGTCGGCTCCGGTGTCCACGAGGAACTCGACAACCAGATCGGTGCGCAGCCTGGGAACGAACACGACGCAACGGAGTGTCGGCCGTCCGAACTGGTCAAAGTGACCTCGGACCGTCACAAAATGAACTCAGTGCCTTCGGGCGAAACATACTCCAAGGCCACCGCACGGATCGGAATGCCCGCTCCTTTCACGGCATCGGCGACCGCTTCGATCGTGTCGCCCTGGGCCACAACACGATCGACCCAGACGGCGACCCACTGATCGAGGTACTCACGGCGTAAATCACCGAAGTGGAAGCGCACGTAGTCGAGGCTCGAGCAGCGCTGTTGCTGCTCCCGCTGATGTACCGGGTCGCGGTCCATCGCGTCCATGGCTTCGACCCATTCTTTGGGAAACGGATTCTCGTAGAAGTTCTTCTTCACTGGGCCATTGTACGCTGGAGGATGGGCCTCGTGGGACGATTGACGAGCCTCACCGATTTGGAGCGACTTCTATTCCCTGTAGAGCCGCCTTCATTTGCTCAGGGAGCCCGGGAATGGCGACACCTTGGCCTGGAGATTCCTCGAAGAGGGGGGCGGCGGCGTCTTCGGCGGCGCTGAAGAGGGGCGCGGGGTAGGTGCCGATGAAGAGCACGCCGAGCATCAGCGCAGCGCCCATCACGGCCATCACGGGGTTCACCCGGAAGCGTTTGAGACCGCCCTCCGGCCCAAAGAGGTACATCTGGCGCAGGATCATGAGGTAGTAGTAGAGGCTTACGAAGCTGTTCGTCACGGCCAGGCCGACTAGCCAGAGCAGCCCGTCGGTAGTCGACCCCTGGAACATGAAGAGCTTCGTGGCGAAGCCCGCGAAGAAGGGCAATCCCGCGAATGAGAAGAGCGAGACGACGATGATCATCGCGAGGAACGGCTGCGTCTCCGCAAGGCCGCGCAGGCCAGCGATGTCGTCGCGGCCGGTCTTGTTGTAGTAGACCGTGAGCGCGGTGAACAGCGCGAGCGTTGAGACGACGTAGCCGCCGATATGCAGGAGCATGCCGCTCGAGGCGTTGAGGCCCGTTTCCGCGTCGCCGTAACCGATGGCGGCGATGGCGACGAGCATGTAGCCCACCTGGCCGATGGAGCTGTAGGCGACGAGGCGCTTGAGGTTCGTCTGCTGGATGGCGAGAAGGTTGCCGCCCACCATGGTGATCGCCGCGAGCCCCGCGATCGCCCACTTCCAGACATCCGCGTCGACCAACAGCGGGCCAGAGAAGAGTCGCAGGATGAGCGCGAACCCGGCGGCCTTCGAGGCCGTCGAGAGGAAGGCGGTGATGGGCAGCGGCGCGCCCTGGTAGGCGTCCGGCGCCCACATGTGAAACGGCGCGGCCGACACCTTGAAACCCACGCCCGCGATGATCAGCATAATGCCAACGACGACGGCGGCGTCGGTGTCGCTGGCGTTGCGGGCGCCGAGGGCTTCGCCCATCTCGTTGTAATAGGTGCTGCCGGTGACGCCGTAGAGGAGGCTGATTCCGTACAGCAGCATCGCGCTGGAGAAGGCGCCGAGGAGGATGTACTTGAGGCTCGCTTCGCTGCTCAGCCCGTCCCGCTTGAGATAGCCGACCAGGATGTAGAGCGAGAAGCTCAGGACTTCGAGCGAGATGTACGCCGTGATAAGTTCCTGCGCCGCCGCCATGTAGACGAGTCCGCAGCCCGCGATCAGGAGCAGCCCGTAATACTCCGCCGCCGTGCTCGTGCGCTCGCGCATGTACGTCGCCGACATGATCGACACGACAAAGACGATGCCCGCACCGAGCACCCGGAAGAAGGTCGTGAAATCATCGACAGCGACAACACCCTGGAACGGCGCGACGTCCTTGTCGATCCAGAAGAGGGCGGAGATGCCCCAGGCGAGCGCGACCGCGGCCGTGGCGTAGGCGACGAGGTCCTTGCGCATGCGCGGCCAGATCAACTCCAGAGCGACGATCAGGATGGCGCCGCCCGCCGCGATGAACTCGGGGATGAAGAGCGTGTAGTCGCGTTCCATCTAGCCGGTCACCCCCGGCAGGTTGGTGATCGTGATGTCAAGCCGGTCCGTGAAGAGCGACCACCAGACGCCCATGAGGACGATTGAGCCGATGAGCAGGCCGGCCGAAGCAGCCTCCAGCGGCGTCACGTCCTTGAGCCCGGACCACTGGGGGTTGAGCGGACCGAAGAACACGATCGAGAACATGCGCAACATGTAGGCGGCCGCCAGCGCGGCGGCGAGGATGGCGAGGCCGCCGAACACAGGGTACGACTCGAATGTGCCCACGAAGATGTGGAACTCCGCCGTGAAACCGGAGAGCCCTGGCAGGCCCACATTGGCGAGGCCCGCAATCGAGTAACAGATCACCCAGATGGGCATCACCTTGCCGATGCCGCCGAAGTCCTTGATGTCGCGCGTGTGCGCCTGGTCGTAAAGCGCGCCAATCATGAGGAAGACGAGGGCCGTCATTACGCCGTGACTGAACATCTGGAGGACGGCGCCGGTGACGCCGATGGTCGTGAGCGTGGCGAGGCCCATGAGCACGTAGCCCATGTGGCTGACCGAGCTGTAGCCCGAGATGAGCTTGAAGTCGCGTTGGGTGAGCGCGGCGATTGCACCGTAGAGCGCGCCGGTGACGCCGAGGACCATGACCGCCGGCATCCAGAACTCGGCCCCGATCGGCATGAGCTGGATGCCCAGGCGGATGATGCCGAACGCCCCGAGCTTCATGAGGACGCCCGCGTGGACCATCGAGACGGCGGTGGGGGCGGACATATGACCGTCGGGCGACCAGGTGTGGAAGGGCCAGAGTGCGGCCAGCACGCCACAGCCGACGACCATGAAGGGGAAGAAGGTTTTCTGGAAGGTGGGGCTGAGAGTGCCGTCTTCGCCCGCCGCCCAGAGCTCGGGCAGGCTGAAGGTGCCCAGCCCGGCTTCGTGGAAGACCGCAAATATGCCGATCCACATGAGCACGCTGCCGCCCACAAGCATGAGCGTGAGCTTCATCGCCCCATACTCTTTGCGCGTCGACCCCCAGACGCCGATCAGCAGGTAGAGCGGCACCACCGCGAGTTCGTAGAAGAAGAAGAAAAAGAAGAGGTCGAGCGAGAAGAAGGTGCCGTAGACGCCGGCGACCAGCATCCAGAAGAGGATGAAGAAGTCCTTCGTGCGGAAGTCCAGCTTCCAGGCCGCGAGCGTGCCGGCGAAGGCGACGACGCCCGTGAGCAGCGCCATCAGCGAGGAGATGCCGTCCACGCCGAGGTAGAGCTGGATGCCGTTTTCGCCGAGGAAGGCCGTGTTCTCCACCCAGTCCCAGCGGAGCTGCATCTGGATGGTCTCGTTGTCCGGACCGGTCTGGTAGGCGACAAAGATGTAAGTCGAGAGGCCAAGCATAATCGCGGCGAAGAAGATGGAGACATAGCGCGCCCACTGCTTCTTCTCGCCTGGCACGAAGACGAGCAGCACCATCGCCACCAGGGGCGCGAGAAGCGTGGCGAGGACGACGTACCCCTGGCCTTCGTCGTACGTCACAGGGTCACCGCCAGCCCGGCGACGGCGAGCCCGACGACGCCAAGTGCGATGCCCATCGCGTAATTCGGGACGCGCCCCGTCTGCAGGTATTTGAGGACGTAGCCGGAGTAGCCCGTGAGTTGCGCCGAGCCGTCGACACCCGTGTCGTTGACGACGTAACGGTCAAACCAGGAGACGACGTAGCTCACGCCGAGCATGCCACGGTCGATGGCGGCCTGGTACATCTCATCGAAGTAGAACTTGTGCTGGATCATTTTGTAGACGCCGGGGTTCCACTCGGCCAGCTTCGTGGAGCGCGCGAGGCTGCCGTTCCAGTACATGAACGCCCCGATCCAGATGCCCGTGAGGGCGATCGCGAGCGAACCGGCGGCCAGCCCCCAGTCGATCTTGTAGCGCTCCGGCTCCTCGATGAAGACAAACTCCGTGATGCCCCCGGGGAAGCCGAGCGCGTCGCCCACGCCGTGGAAGACGACGAAGCCGGAGACAACCGCGAGCGCGGCGAGGAAGATCAGCGGGCCGGTCATGATGAAGCCGGACTCGCGCGTGTGGTCATGGACGTGCTGGTCCTTTGGGGGGCCCATGAATGTGCGGATGAAGAGGCGCGTCGAGTAGAAGGCCGTGCAGACGGCGGCGAAGGCGAGCAGTATGAGCGCCCACCCGCCCGCCCAGTGGTGGTTGGCCGCGTGCAGGATCTCGTCCTTCGACCAGAAGCCCGCAAGCGGTGGCAGGCCCGCGAGCGCGAGGCAGCCGATAAAGAACGTCGTGCCCGTGATCGGCAGTTTGCGCCAGAGCCCGCCGAGCTTGTCCATCTCCTGGTTGTGATGGGTGGCGTGAATGACCGAGCCGCTGCCGAGGAAGAGTAGCGCCTTGAAGAACGCATGCGTCATCAGGTGGAACATCGCCGCCGAGACCGCGCCCGAGCCGAGCGCGACGAACATGAAGCCCAGTTGGCCCACGGTCGAATAGGCGAGAACCTTCTTGATGTCGGTCTGGGCGAAGGCCATGAAGCCCGTGAGCAGCGCCGTCGTCAGGCCCACGATCGTGATCACGAGCAGCATCCCGTCTGCGACTTCGAACATGGGAAGGAGCCGCGCCGTGAGGTACACGCCCGCGACCACCATCGTGGCCGCGTGGATGAGCGCGGAGACGGGCGTCGGCCCTTCCATGGCGTCTGGCAGCCAGACGTGGAATGGCACCTGCGCACTCTTGCCCATGCACCCGAGGAAGACGAACAGCGACGCGACAAGGAGGTAGGTCTGCCCGATCTCGCCCTCCTCCGCGGCGTGGATGATCGACTGGATGTCGAACGTCCCAGTGGCGCGGTAAAGCAGGATGATGCCGATAAGGAGGCCGACATCGCCGACGCGGGTGGTGATGAAGGCTTTCTTGGCCGCCTCGGTGGCGCTGCGCTTCTCCCAATAGAAGCCGATGAGCAGGAACGAGCAGACGCCGACCAGTTCCCACGAGATGTAGACCAGGAG
>JBKKBS010000430.1:0-5797 GCA_046713815.1 Tepidiformaceae bacterium | reverse complement strand
GCGTGGGGAAGGATCGAGGGCCGAGGGTGTGAGAGAAGACGGTTGGTAGAGTGCAGGTTTCTACCGTCTACCGTCTACCGTCAACTGTCTACCGTCTGACCTCTGGAGTTCCACCAAGCTCATGGGCATCCCAATGGTCGTCGGCGCGATCGCTCCCGGATACGATGAGATCCTGACGCCCGGCGCTCTCGCCTTTCTCGCGACGCTTGAATCGCAGTTCGGCGAGCGCATCGAGTCACTCCTTGAACAGCGGTTCGCCCGCCGCGCCAGGCTCGCCGCGGGCGAGCCACTCGGCTTCCTCGCGAGCACCACGAACGTACGGGACGCCGAGTGGCGGGTCGCCCCCGCTCCCGCCGATCTGACCCGTCGGGTCGTGGAAATCACCGGTCCAACCGATCGGAAAATGGTGATCAATGCGCTTAACTCGGGCGCCGACGTGTTCATGGCGGACTTCGAGGACGCGACTTCGCCGACGTGGGCGAATCTCATCGAAGGGCAGCGCAATCTGCGCGACGCAGTTCGTCGCGAGGTCACGTTCGACGACCCCGTCAGCGGCAAGTCCTACCGCCTGGGTGAGCGCCTGGCCACGCTCGTCGTCCGTCCCCGCGGACTCCATCTCTCCGAGCGCAACATCCTTGTCGATGGCGATCGCGCCCATGGTGCCCTGGTCGACTTCGGGCTCTTTTTCCACCACAACGCCAAGGAGCTGCTTGCGAGCGGAAGTGGACCCTACTTCTACCTCCCCAAGCTCGAGTCGCACCTCGAGGCACGTCTGTGGAACGACGTCTTTGTCGCGGCGCAGGGCGCGTTAGGCATCCCACGTGGCTCGATCCGCGCCACAGTTCTCATCGAGACGCTTCCTGCCGCCTTCGAGATGGACGAGATTCTCTACGAGCTGCGCGAGCATGCGGCGGGACTGAATTGCGGTCGCTGGGACTACATTTTCTCGGCCATCAAGACGCGCCGTCACGACCCGCAGGCGATCTTCCCCGATCGCTCGCAGGTCTCGATGATGCAGCCGAGCATGCGGGCGTACACACAGCTCGCCATTCGCACGTGTCATCGCCGCGGCGCGTACGCAATGGGAGGGATGGCGGCTTTCATTCCCGTGCGCGACGCCGCCGCGAACGAGACCGCCTTGGAGCGGGTGCGCGCCGACAAGGAACGCGAATCGCGCGACGGTCACGACGGGACATGGGTGGCGCACCCGGGGCTGGTGCGTGTCGCGCGTGAGGCATTCGAGAAGGTGCTGACCGGACCACACCAGCTTTCCCGGCTTCGCGACGACGTCGTTCCCGATGCCGGCGCACTGCTCGCGATTCCCGAGGGGACGCGAACCGAGGTCGGACTGCGGCTCAATGTGCGTGTCGGCATTCAGTACCTCGAAGCCTGGCTCCGCGGGCTCGGCGCCGTGCCGCTGTACAACATGATGGAGGGCGCGGCCACGGCCGAGATCTCTCGCGCACAAGTATGGCAATGGTTGCACTGGGAGGCGACGCTCGAGGATGGACGTCCGGTGACACCATCACTCGTCAGGCAGGTCATTGCGGAGGAGATGCAGGTGGTCGCGGGCGAGATCGGCGGGGCACGCATCGCATCGGGGCGTTTTGACGAAGCGCGTGAACTGTTCACCGCGCTTTGCACGGCCGACGAACTGGACGACTTTCTGACGATATCAGCATACGAGCGCCTTGAGCCCGGAGCTGCGGAAACTGCCCCACGCTGACCTCGCGCGTCATTCGAATCACACGTGACCACCACGGAGACCCGACCATGACCGTCCCCTCGAGCCCAACGAATCGCGTGTCCAACGGCGCAACGCCTCCCTCCGACGCGCCATCAGATCGCTGGGACGGCATCGAGCGGCCATACACCGTGACCGACGTGAAACGGCTTCGCGGAACCGTCCGGGTCCGTCATACCCTCGCTGAACTCGGCGCCAAGCGGCTCTGGGAGCTCCTGACCACGCGGGACTATGTGCCAGCGTTAGGCGCACTGACAGGAAACCAGGCCGTGCAGCAGGTGCGCGCGGGTCTCGACGCCATTTACCTGAGCGGATGGCAGGTCGCCGCGGACGCGAACCTCGCGGGACACACCTATCCCGACCAGAGCCTCTACCCCGCGAACAGCGTCCCCGCCGTCGTCCGGCGCATCAATCAGGCCCTCCTGCGCGCCGATCAGATCGAGTCGTCCGAGGGGCGCGCGAACGAGCGCTACTGGCTCGCCCCGATCATTGCCGACGCCGAAGCGGGGTTCGGCGGTCCGCTGAATGCCTTTGAACTCATGAAGGGGATGATCGAGGCCGGCGCGTCGGGCGTGCACTTCGAGGACCAGCTCTCCTCGGAGAAAAAATGCGGACACCTCGGGGGCAAAGTGCTCGTGCCGACGACGCATTTCCTGCGAACGCTCGTTGCTGCCCGCCTGGCCGCCGACGTGCTCGACGTTCCGACGCTGGTGGTGGCGCGCACCGACGCCGATAGCGCGCGCCTCATCACCAGCGACGTCGACGAGCGCGATCGGCCGTTCATCACGGGTGAGCGGACGAGCGAGGGCTTCCATCGCATCACCGGCGGACTGCCGATGGCGATCGATCGGGCAATCAGCTACGCGCCCTTCGCCGATCTCCTCTGGTGCGAGACGTCGACCCCGGATCTGGCCGAAGCGCGCACGTTTGCCGAGGCGGTGCACGCACGCTACCCCGGAAAGATGCTCGCGTATAACTGCTCGCCGTCGTTCAACTGGCAAAAGAAGCTCGACGCCGGGACGATCGCCCGCTTCCAGCAGGAACTCGGCGCGTTAGGCTACAAGTTCCAGTTCGTGACCCTGGCAGGCTTTCATCAGCTCAACTACGGCATGTTCGAGCTGGCACGCGAGTACCGCACCCGAGGCATGTCCGCCTACTCCGAGCTGCAGGCGGCGGAGTTCGCGGCCGAGGCGCATGGGTACACGGCGACCAAGCACCAGCGCGAGGTGGGCACCGGGTACTTCGACGACGTGATGCAGGTAATTTCCGGCGGTGTGTCGAGCACGCTGGCACTGCGCGGGTCGACGGAGGCGGCGCAGTTCTGAGTGCGGGCGCCGGGAGGCAGCGACATTACTCCGATCGCAGTACCTCCGCTGGCGCAATCCTGAGCGCTCGCCGCGCTGGCACCCAGGCGGCGAGGACCCCCGTCATGAGGAGCGTCACCCCGGCGATCGCGTAGGCGTGCCAGTTGCTCGCATCAGCCCCCATCAGCGAAGCACCAAACAGACGCGCCACAAAGACCGCCAGCGTCAGGCCCACGGTCAGGCCGATGAGCAACTGCTGGACTCCGCCGCGCAGCACCAGCCGCGCGACTTCCGGAGTGCGGGCGCCTAACGCGAGACGGATCCCCACTTCCCGGCGTCGTTGCTGCACCGAGAGCGTCACCAGGCCAGCCAGGCCCACGCTGGCAAGAAGAAGCGCCGCCAGACCGAAAAAGAGGAACAGTCCGCCAAAGAGCCGCTCCGTCGATGACTCGCGCGCCAGCAGCGCATCGAGCCGCTCGGCAAGTATGACCGTGACCTCGGGGTGGAGCGCGCGCACCGCGCCCATGGTCAGAGGCGCGAGCGCGAGCGCATTGCCACTGGCCCGTACCGTGATGCTGACGTCGGCCTCCCCGGTTTGTGCCAGTGGCAGATACACCATGCCGGGATCGGGAGCGAGCGGGGGGCGCGCCTCGAGATCGTTCACCACTCCAACAATGGTCCGCCAGGTGCTCATGGAATCGCTTGGCGTCAGGCGGATACGACGCCCAACGGGAGATTCGCCGGCGAAGTGGTTTCGCACGAAACGACGATTCACTACCGCGACCAATGGTGCGCGCTCATCGTCACTGCCGACAAACTGCCGTCCCTCGAGGATCGACGCGCCAAAGGTGCGGAAGAATCCAGGGTTGGCACTCGTCGTCATGGCTCGGGAGGCCTCGTCAGTGTCCGACCTCCCTTCGATCTGGAACTGCTGATGGCTCCCGTCGACTCCCGGCAGGGCAGACGAGAGACTGACCGATCGTACGCCCGGCTGACCGTCGAGCGCGGCCTCGAGGGCGGAGAAGAAGCGCCGCTGCTCCGCGAACGCGGGATAGGCGTCCGGTCGCAGTTCAATCCGCGTCACATGCAGCTCGTCGGCTTGGACGTCCTTCAGCGCGCTGGCATTCATCCGCACGCCGTCGATCATGAGTGCCGTGACCACCAGCAGCGTCGCGGACAGCGCAACCTGGAAGCCCACCAGCACGCGACTCAGTCGGCCGACGCGATAGCCGGACGATCCGCGGCTCGCGCTCTTGAGCGCCAGACCTGGGTCCACGCGGGCGGCCAGTCTGGCGGGGACGAGCCCGGCCAGCAGCGCCGCTCCGAACACCAGCGCCGTTGCGCACAACAGCACCGTGGCGTCGACGCGCACAGACATCCAGTAACTGAGCTCGAATCCCGCCACGGCATTGAATATTTCGACGCCCGCCGCGGCGAGGGCGAGACCGACGACTCCACCGCCCACCGCGAGCACGAGTACTTCGCTCACCAGTTGCACCGTTAGGCGTCGGGCGGTCGCGCCGAGGGCCGATCGCACCGCCATTTCCTGCGTTCGGGCGCCTCCCTGTGACAACAGCAGCGCGGCCACGTTGGCGCAGGCGATGAACAGCACGAACGAGACAACCAGCATCATCGCGGCGAAGATGGGGATCACCTTGCGCGAAATCTGCTGCTCACGGTACGAACGAAGGAGAAGGTGCCGATCCGGATCGCGAACGGACGGCTCGGCGCCGAGCCGAGCGTCGAGCGCGGTAAGCTCGGCGCGGGCGGCCTCCATCGTCACCCCGCTGCGCAGGCGACCGAATGCGATCCACGCTGGGGTCCCGTTCGCGGGGGCATTTGCGTCGGGTGACTGCGGTACCCAGAGATCCTCCTCTCTCGGAAAGCGCAGGCCGTCGCGCATGACACCGACCACGGTGCGTAGCTCGCCATTCACGCGAATCGACCTGCCGAGCACTCCGGAGTCGCTCTCGAAGTGCTGCCGCCAGACCGTCGATCCGAGAATCACCACCGCGGGCGCTCCCGGCACTGCATCACCCTCGGCGAAGTCGCGCCCGAGCATCGGCCGAATGCGAAGCAAGCGAAAGACGTTAGGCGTGACGGCCGCGCCCGACCACCGTTTTGCGAATCGATCAGGCTCTCCCAGATGAAAGTTGCCCACCAGGACACCGCCTACTCCCTCCAGGGCACGCGAGACGTTCCGGATGGAGGCGAACTCCCAGGCGCTGATTCTCGACTCCGGTGTGCCCAGGCGTCGATTCACCGCCGCCAGGTGCACCAGCCGCTCCGGTTGATCGACCGGCAGGTCGCGCAGGATGCCGTGCGTGATGGAGAACATCGTCGTCGTCGACCCGATGCCGAGGCCGAGCATCGCAATGGCCGTGAGAGTGACCCATGGCGCGCGCCGCGCCAGGCGCCAACCGCTGCGCAGGTCAAAGGCCAACTGCTCAATGAACGTCGCCCGCTTGATGTCGCGCGACGCATCGGCCACCTGACCCGGATTCCCGAACTCGAGCCGAGCTGCGCGCGCAGCCTCACCCGCTGACAAGCCGCGGGCTGCATGCGCTTCCGTGGACAGTTGCAAATGGAATCGCATCTCTTCGTCCAGCTCGCGATCGAGACGCGTGCGAAGGAAGACGGCGCGAAGGATGCGGCGGGCGATCGCGACGGGGGAGCGCGCGGGCGTGAGTGACATCCGTATGTAACCTCAGGCGAGCTGGAGGACTCGACCAACTGCCGCGGTGAACTC
>JBKKBS010000429.1:0-5745 GCA_046713815.1 Tepidiformaceae bacterium | reverse complement strand
GTCTCGAAGAAGCATCTTTTGAGCGGCGCCCAGTTCGCGATCGGCTTCATGTTCGGCGTGATCGCCGTGATGATCGCGATGAGCTGGATCACGATCTACTTCCTCGCCGGGTTCACGCTCATCCTGGGCTGCATGTACTCGGTCATGGGGCCGACGCGGCAGGCATGGGTGGGGGACATCCTCGAGGGTCCGGACCTCGCCAGCGGCGTCGCCCTCCAGCAGCTGATGATGAATGCCACGCGCATCGTCGGCCCGTTGCTCGCCGGGGCGCTCATCGCCGCGAACGCGATCGGCACGGCGGGCACCTATGCCGCGATGGCGGGCCTCTTCGCGGCTGTGGTCGCGATTCTCGCGCTCATGGCCCCGACCCCGCCGCGGCCGCGCGCTAACCCGACCTCCGTGCGCACCGACCTTGCGGAAGGTTTCCGCTACATCTGGCACTCTCCGGACGTGCGCTTGTTGGCGCTCATGTTCGCCGGCGTGGTCCTGAGCGCCTTCTCCTACCAGACGCTGATGCCCGGCTATCTCGAGAACACACTCGGCCACCCCGCGAGCCACCTGGGGTTGCTGTTCGGCACGACCGCATTCGGGGGCATCGTCGTCACGCTTGTGTTGGCCGCCCGCCGCCCGGACAACCCGGATGTCGTGATGCTCGCCTTCGGCCTCGCGCTCGCCGTCTCGCTGGCTCTGCTGGCGATTGCTCCAAATTTTGCCTATGCGCTGGCGACCGGCGCGCTCGTGGGCGCCTGCTCGAGCGGCTTCCAAATGCTCAACAACGTTTCCCTCATGGAACGCACCGAAGGCGCCTACTTCGGGCGGGTGATGTCCGTGACCATGATGGCGTTCGGATTGAATTCCATCTTTTCCTACCCTGTAGGCATCGTCGCGGACCAGGTGGGAGAGCGCGCGACCCTCGGTGGACTTGCCGTATTGTGCCTGGCGGTAGTGGCTGGCGGCGCGCTGGGCATGCGCGCGCTACCCACCCGGGAGGAAGAGCCGCGTCGATCGCAGGGCACTCGAACGCTGACGCCCAATCCCCGTGAAGGCCGGTAGAGCACCAATTCGGACCGGGTGGCGGGAGCCCGCCGACACGCTACCATACCCCGGCAAACACCAAATACGAGGAGACAAACCATGCCCGCTGATTTCACGACCGAAGGTCTCGCCCTGCAAGAGCAGGTCCGGGACTTCATGTCCGAGCACATCTACCCCAACGAGACAGAGTATTACCGCCAATATCACGAGGGCGGTGAGCATTCCTATCCTCCCATCCTCGACCAGCTGAAGGCGGAGGCGCGCAAGCGTGGCCTCTGGAACCTGTTCATCCCGCACCTGCGCGAGGGCGATCCCGGCACAAAGCTCTCGAACGTGGACTACGCCCCCATCTCCGAACAGCTCGGGAAGATCCCCTTCTTCTCCGAGGTGCTGAACTGCCAGGCGCCAGACACCGGCAACATGGAGATTCTCAACCTCTACGGGAACGACCAGATCCGTAGCGAATGGCTGAAGCCGTTGCTCAACGGTGAGATTCGCTCGGCGTTCGCCATGACCGAGCCCGCCGTCGCTTCGTCCGATGCCACCAACATCTCCCTGAGCATCAAGCGCGACGGCGACGAGTACGTGCTCAACGGGCGCAAGTGGTTCACATCGGGGATCATGGCGGACCGCTGCAAGGTCATGATTGTGATGGGCAAGACCGACCCGGAGGCCGCGCGCCATCGCCAACAGTCGATGATCGTCGTGCCAAAGGCCACGGCTGGTGTGACCGTAGAGCGGTCACTCACGGTCTTTGGCAACGAGGACCGCGGCGGCCATGGCCAGGTGCTCTTCGAGAACGTGCGCGTGCCCGCCGACCACCTCCTCGGCGAGGAAGGGAGCGGCTTCGCCATCTCCCAGGCGCGCCTCGGACCCGGCCGCATCCACCATTGCATGCGCACCATCGGCGTCGCCGAGCGGGCGCTCGAAATCATGGTCAAGCGCGCTCTCGGCCGCACGGCCTTCGGCACGCTGGTCGCGCACAAGGGCCTCATCCAGGACTGGATCGCGGAGTCGCGCATCGAGATCGACATGGCGCGCGAGTATGTCCTGCGCTGTGCCCACCTCATGGACACCGTCGGGAACAAGGCCGCGGCGACGCAGATCTCTGGCATCAAGGTGGCCGTGCCGAACATGGCCCTCAAAGTCATCGACCGCGCCATCCAGGTGCATGGCGCGATGGGCGTGACACAGGATACGCCGCTCGCCCAGATGTGGGTCCACGCCCGCACGCTGCGCATCGCCGACGGCCCGGACGAAGTGCACAAGATGACGATCGCGCGCAGCGAACTGAAGAAATACGACCCGAAGTTCTCGATGAATCCCATGGCGAAGGACGCGGAGCCGCAGGTGTTTATGCGGCCTTAAATCCTTCCCCCCGGCCCCTCTCCCCCGCGGTGGAGAGGGGAGACGTTCTCTGGGCAGCCATATTCAAAGCCGGGAGCGCTTGCTGCCCGCGGACGCCACAAGGAATGAAAATGGAAACCCCCTCTGTGCGACCCACATTTTCGCCCTCACCCCGGCCCTCTCTCGCAGCGGCGGGAGAGGGGGGCGTTTTGGAGCGCGTGGCTTTCAAGGCAGGGGAAGCGCGACCTGGCGGGGACACATCCCGTTGACTGCTATCAGTAGCGCACGCGTTAGCAAGCGTCCCGGTTCTTTGGCAAGTGCTCGCCAGCCCGAAGCCTACCCTTCGCCGGTGCCCACCTGGAGCGCGGGAAGTCGAAACGGCCGGGCCAGCGCGCGATAGGAGACGCCGAAAACCGATACGCCGACGAGCACGCCAGCCAGCGCCGCGAGTGCGTAGACCTTGCCCTCGCCGATGTTCACGAGGATGGGTCCCGGGCACTGCCGGTGATCGACCAGCCCACGCCGAAGAGGAGACCGCCCACCACGTTGCCACGGTGCGCCGGCTTCCGGTCGATGCGCAGGGCGTGCCCGCCGAGGGTTGTGCCGCGCCGCTTCAGCAGCCAGATCCCCGGCGCGGTGAGCACGACGGCGGTTCCCATAATGCCGTAAAGCTGGAACTCCTCGAAGAGAAACATCCCCTGGATGAAGTTGTAGTCCGCTGCGCCGGAACGGCTGAGGATGAACCCGAAAACGGCGCCGAGGACGAGGTAAAACACGATCATGGCGCCCTCCTACACAATCACGCGGTAGATGATGTTGGTGGTCACGATGCCCGCGCCCATGAAACTCCCGGTGGCGACGAGGCTCGGGAGTTCGAGGTTAGAGAGGCCGAAGATCCCGTGACCGCTCGTGCACCTGCCGGCGAGACGCGTGCCGAAGCCGATCAGCAGTCCGCCGGCGAACATCCAGGCGGCCTTGCCGCCTGTGCCCCAGCCGATCTCGCTGTCGAACATCCCGAGATCCCAGGTGGGCTCCCAGCCGCCACCGGCGAGGGCCGAAACGAGCCCGCCGATCACGAGCCCGCCGAGGAGCGGTAGACGCCAACTCGAAGAGCCGCTCACGCTCTCGCGAGTGAAGTACGGGGTGCGCACGACCAGCGCGCAGATGTTCTCGAAGCCAGTGGAGACGCCGAGGCGGTTGCGGGTGACGAAGAGCAGAGTCAGCGTCACGGCCGAGATGCCCGGCCCCCGCCAGCGACCAATGGATGGGGGTGAGGTCGTTGAGGATGAGGTCCATATACCGGAGCATGCCGCACCTGCGGCGGTTCGGCCAACTTTGTGGCGGCGGGCGCGGCCACGTATTGTTCTGTCCACCACCAAAAAGCGAGACCTCAAATGACTTACGAGCAGATCACCGTCGAGCAGCGCGGCCGCGTGGCCGTCCTTACCCTCAATCGTCCGGAGAAGCTGAACGCCTGGACGCCCCAGATGATGGCGGAGCTCACCACGGCCATGACCGCGGCCGCGGGCGATCGGGCCACCGGTGCGATCGTGCTGGCCGCGGCCGGGCGCGCGTTCTGTGCGGGCGCGGACATCGACGCCGTGTTTCGCAAGAGCAGCACCGAGCGGGACAGCGGGGGCGATGCCGCGGTCGACCGCGGCACGGGCACGAACTGGGTAACATTCTTGCGAACCTTCCCGAAGCCGACGATTGCGGCTGTGAACGGCGCTGCCGTTGGTATCGGCGTCACGCAGATCCTGCCGATGGACATCCGCATCGCAAGCGAGGAGGCGCGCTTCGGGATGTTCTTCGTGAAGATGGGACTCGTGCCAGAGCTCGCGAGCTCGGCCATCCTGCCGCAGATCGTGGGCCAGGGCCGCGCGCTCGAATGGTGCCTCACCGGGCGCATGATCGGCGCCGCCGAGGCGAAGGAAGCCGGCCTCGTAGCCGAGGTGGTGCCCGGCGACCGGCTGCTTGCTCGTGCGGTGGAAGTTGGCGAACACCTGTCCGGGCAATCGGCGTTTGCGATGACGAAGATCCGCGGCCTGATCCTCGCGAACACGAACCAGTCGGACACCGCCGCCGCACAGCGAAGCGAGGGCTCGGCGCTCGGCGAGGCATACCGCTCGTGGGAACACAAGGAAGCGATCGATGCGTTCCTGAATAAGCGCCCGGCAGACTTCCAGAAAGAGGCGCCGACGCCGGTGGGATAGGCGCCCTTCGGCTGTCGCTAAAGTCCGGGTTGGTTCCAGGCCTGGTAGGTGATGCCAACGCCGACGAGCATCACGATGAGGGCGCTCAACACGGGCATCACCCGCAGAAAGGTTTTCACTGCCGGGCGCTCGAAGATGCGCCGCTGGCGGGCGCCCATGCGCTTGCCCAGGACGAGCGACATCCCGATGAGGGTGAGTACGCCCGCCAGTCCGAGGCTGAAGGCGACGATGAGGAGCATCCCAAGAAAGACTTCGCCCTGGGAGATGGCCGCGACCATGACCACCACGGCGGAGGGGCAGGGAAGCAAGCCGCCAAGCACGCCAAGGCTCAGGAGGCTGCGCGACGAAACTCGAGCTGGCTCGGCGGCATGCGGGTGGGGGTGGCCGTGCTGGCCTTCACGCTCGTCCTGGTGTTCGTGGGCGATGTGGCCGTCGGCGGTGAGGTGATCCTGGGCCTGTTCGCCAGGTGCGTGAGCGTGGGCCTTGCCGAAGAGACCGTGCCGGTGAGTGCCGCCTGTGTCAGACGATTGGTGGCTGACGACCGAACGCAAGCGCGTCCCGAAAAGAACGGCGCCAAATCCAACGACGAGCACTCCAGCAACCACGCCCATCCAGAGAAACACCGTCTCCGGGGCGATGAACTCGGCGGCAACGAGCGTGATGAGGCCGAGCAGGTAGACGGTCGAGGTGTGGGTCGCCGTGACCGTGACGCCGAGAATCGCGGCCTGCTTCGGCGTCCCCCGGCTGCCGACGAGATAGGCCGCCACCATCGTCTTGCCGTGACCGGGCCCGAGCGCGTGCTGGGCCCCGAAGACGAACGCCACGGCCAGGCTGAGGAGGATGAACCAGCCCGTGCGGTCGTTCTTCAGAAGGTCGTCGAACACACCCGCGAAGCCGCCGCTCCCGCGACCTTCGGCCGCGGCATCGAGGCCGGCCACTTCGGGCGCGCCGGAGCCCGTGCCCGCTTCCCATGTGAACGTCGCCGACTTCATTTCCGGGGCAGACTTTAGCGATTCTGTCGGGTAGGAAAGAAGGGCATTGCTGCGATCAGTCAGCAGATCCGGCGCCACTGTCACGTTTGCCCCCTCGCTCGGGCGCACGACGATCTCTTTCCAACCCGCCCGGTCCGCGTAATTGCGGTCCGTGAAGC
>JBKKBS010000428.1:0-6738 GCA_046713815.1 Tepidiformaceae bacterium | reverse complement strand
GTACACGCCCGCGACCACCATCGTGGCCGCGTGGATGAGCGCGGAGACGGGCGTCGGCCCTTCCATGGCGTCCGGCAGCCAGACGTGGAATGGCACCTGCGCGCTCTTGCCCATGCAACCGAGGAAGACGAACAGCGACGCGACCAGCAGGTAGGTCTGCCCGATCTCACCCTCCTCCGCGGCGTGGATGATCGATTGGATGTCGAACGTGCCGGTGGCGCGGTAGAGGAGGATGATGCCGATGAGAAGGCCGACGTCCCCGATGCGGGTGGTGATGAACGCCTTCTTCGCCGCTTCCGTGGCGCTGCGCTTCTCCCAGTAGAAGCCGATGAGCAGGAACGAACAGACGCCCACCAGCTCCCAGGAGATGTAGAGCAGGAGCAGGTTGTCGGCCATCACGAGCATGAGCATCGATGCGGCGAAGAGCTGGAGCACGGCGAAGAACCAGTAGTAGCGCGGCTCGCCCTTCATGTAGCCCACGGAGAAGATGTTCACCATCAGCGACACGCTCGTGACCACGCCGAACATCACGATCGTGATCGGGTCGACGTATGTGCCCATTCGCAGTTTGAAGTCGCCGACCTCGCTCCAACTGATGCTCTCGGCGATGGCACGGTGGCCTTCCTCGAAGTTGTAGAAGTCGAGGAAATCGGCGAGCAGGGGGAAGAAGAGCACGAAACTCGCGCCGATCGCGAGGATGCCGAGATAGTCCCCGCCGCGCGGCAGGAAGCGCCCGCAGAGGACGAGCACGAAGAACATGCCCGCCGGGACCGCGGCGAGCAGCCAGGCCTGTTCAGCTCCCATGCGTTCGGTGCGCCCCTTCTACCATTTGAGCGTGGCCACTTCGTCCACGTTCGACGTGGCCCGGTTGCGATAGAGTCGGATGATGATCGCGAGCGCCAGGCCGACTTCGGCGGCGGCGACCGTGATCACGAAGACGGCGAAGATGACGCCGATGATGCGTTCCGGGTCGAGGTAGGCGGCGAAGGCAATGAAGTTCAGGCTGACGGCGTTGAGCATCAGCTCCACGGACATGAGCACGAGCACCGCGTTGCGGCGCGCAAGCACGCCATACACCCCCAGCGAGAAGAGGATGGCCGAGAGCGCGAGGTAGTTCTCGAGCGGCACCATCAGATGTCCCCTTCCTCCTGGCGCGCGAGGATAATTGCCCCCACGAGAGCTACCAGCAAGAGAGCGGAGGCGATAATGAACGGCACCCCGAACGTGTCGAAGAGGTGCAGCGAGATGAGCTCGATCGGAATGTGCGTGGGGTTGTCGTCGTTGTCCCCCGGCCAGGTCGTGCCCACGGCCACGCCGATGAGGATCGCCATCAGCCCGCCACCGATGAGGATGCCGAAGGGCGCCTGTACGCCCGTCACCTTCTCCGCCACCCCGCTCGCGCTTTGTCGCGTGAGCATGAGCGCGAGCAGGATGAGCACGGTCACCGCGCCGCCGTAGATGAGGAACTGCACGAGCGCGAGGAAGTCGACCATGAGGAAGAGGTACATCGCGCCCACGCCCGCGAGGCTGCCGATCAGGAAGATGGCCGAGTGGATGACGGAACGTGAAAAGACGACGCCCGCCGAGAGGGCGACAGTCGCCGCCGCGAAGATCCACCACATCACTTCCGTGGCCATCAGTCCGCGCTCTCCGGGAGGTCTCCGCCGAGTTCCGTAAGCGTGGCAAGGACATCGGCGGGGATCGCCTCGCCACGGGCGACGGCCGCCCTCGCCCCGCGTTCGGCGCGCATGCGCCGCGCGCGCAGCTTCTCGAGAGAATTGGCCTCGCCCTTCGCGCCCACGGCCACGCCCGCGGGGGGCGTCCAGTCGTCGCCATCGGCGGGAGCGCCAGCGGCGGCGGGAGCCGCCATGGCCGGGGCGCCACCACCGCTGCCGGCGAGCTCCTTCTCCCAGATGCTGCCGCCCGGCGCTGAATCGGAGCCTGTCTCGTAGAGGACCTGCGCCACGTCACCGGGGATGGCCTCGCCCGCGTCCGTTAGCTCCTTGAACTTGCGCTCGGCTCGCATGCGGCGCGCACGCACCTTTTCCGGCGAGTTCGGGTCGCCCTTGCCGCCGGTGCCCACGCCTGGCGGGAAGCGCATCGAGCCATCGGGCATCGTCCCTGTGAGCGGCCCGGATGATATTGCCGCCGGACCGCCACCAGCGCCCCCGGCCGGGGCAAGCGTCGCCCAGATCGTGCCGTTCGGCGCGAGGTCGCTGCCCAAATCAAAGAGCATCTGGGCGACATCGTCGGGTATGGCCTCGTTCGCGGCCTGCAATTCGGTGAACTTGCGCTCCGCGCGCATGCGGCGAGCGCGCACCTTTTCGGGCGAGTTCGGGTCGCCATTGCCGCCGGTGCCCACGCCTGGCGGAAAGCGCATGGACCCGTCGGGCATCGTGCCAGTGAGCGCTTCGCCCGCCGCTGTGCCCGCATCTCCAGCGGGTGCGCCGGCGGCGTCCGTGGGCACGCCCGGCTTCATGTTTGTGTACTTCTCGACGTCTGCCTTGATCTCCGGCGGCACCGCTTCGCCGCGGTCCTCGTACTCCTTCGCCGCGCGCTCGGCACGCATGCGCTTCGCCCGGATCTTGCTCTCCGAGAGGATCTCGACCTCCGCCCCGGCGGCGCCGCCCGCGGTTGCCGCCGCGCCAGCGGCGGTCTTGGGCTTCTCCGGCTCACGTTCCTGGATGGCCGCTCCCTCGCCGCGGGCAATGCGCTCCTGTTGCGCCAGGCGGGCGGCGGGCTTCGCCGCTACGAACGTGTCGTCCGGGGGCGCCTCGCCCTTGGCCTCGCGCTCGAGCGCGTCGATGCGGTCCTGGGGGCGGAACGGGTTGGTCAGCGCGCCGCTCTTGCTCGGCCGCAGCAGCTCGTCGATGTCGAGGTGCAGGTCCCGCCGGTCGTACGTGGCGTGCTCGTGCCCCGTCCAGTTGTTGTCCATCACGATCGCTTCGAAGGGGCAGACCTCGACGCAGATGTTGCAGCGCATGCAGCGCGCGTAGTCGATCCAGAACTTCTCCACGATCTTGCGCCGGTTGCTTGTGCCCTCGATGTACTTCGGGTTGTCGATCATCGTCGCCGTCATGCAGTCGACCGGGCAGTTGCGGATGCATACGTTACAGCCCGTGCAGAACGGCTCGTCGTGGTCGAAATCCCAGGTGAGCACGGGGAAGCTGCGGGCGCGCACGGGCAGGACGTGCTTCTCGTCCG
Source organism: Tepidiformaceae bacterium (assembly GCA_046713815.1). Taxonomy (GTDB): domain Bacteria; phylum Chloroflexota; class Dehalococcoidia; order Tepidiformales; family Tepidiformaceae; genus JBBDMZ01. Next base: position 3,534 of record JBKKBS010000428.1, on the reverse strand, counting down.
GGTATTCGATCGTGACGGGCTTGCGCATCGCCGTGGAAAGTGTGGTGAGGAGACCTTTAGCGAGACCTTTCATGGCACGGGCGCCTGTGCCTGGCGGTATGCGCCCACGAGGCCTTTCGTGCTCTTCCGGCGCAGTCCGCGCGAGTAGATGATCCCAATCAGGGCGGCCGCGCCCAGTCCGCTCGTGGCGGTCAGCAGCCAGTCGCTGTAGCCGTCGAAGACCTTGCCCTCCTGCCCATAAAAGAGGATGAAGCCGTTCATCACGATCTGGACAATCGAGAGCGGCAGCAGAATCTTCCAGCAGAAGCTCATGAGCTGGTCGATGCGCAGGCGTGGGACAGTCGTGCGAATCCAGAAGATAAGCACGATCCAGACGATGCTCTTCACCATCGTGATGGCGAGGTGCCATGGCCATTCCGGGCCGGGCCAGCCGCTGTCGCGCCCGAAGCCGAAGTCCGTGGGCGCAGGCACCGCCCAGCCGCCGAGAAAGACGACCGCGCCGAACACGCTGAACCCCCATAGCGATGCGTATTCAGTGAGTTGGAACATCGACCAGCGGATGCCCGAGTACTCGACGAAGAAGCCACCCACGACCTCGGACTCCGCGACCGGGATGTCGAAGGGTGCGCGGTGCAACTCGGAGAGCATGGCCGTGAAGAAGATGAGGAAGGCGAGGGGCTGGAGGGCGATATAGGGCGCGTTCTCCCCCAGCCCGGGGCTGAAGGACTGCGTCGCCGCCATGATGTTGAGGTCCAGCGTCTGCGCGATCATGGCCACCGAGAGGAGGCTGAGGACGAGCGGGATCTCGTAGGAGAGCATCTGCGCGGCCGCCCGCAGCCCGCCGAGCAAGGCGTACTTATTCCCCGACCCGAGCCCCGCCATCATGATGCCGACGATGTTCAGGCCGAGGATGGAGAATACGAAGAACATGCCGAGGGTGAGGTTGCGCACGCCCCAGTCGCGCGCGAAGGGGAGCACGCCGAGCACCATGAGCACGGGGATGAAGGTCAGGTAGGGTGCGAATTCGAACACCCAGCGGTCGGCGTTAGCGGGGCGGATGTCCTCTTTCGAGACGAGCTTCACCGTGTCCGCCCACGCCTGCCAGAGGCCGTAGGGACCGGTCTTCATGGGGCCGAGGCGCTGCTGCAGGCGGGCCACCACCTTGCGCTCGCCGTAGGTCAGGTACATCACCACCACGGTCATAACGAGCACGACGAGGATCAGCCGCACGATCGCGTCGAGCCAGCTCGTGATCCCGAAGAGGGGGTCGCCAAACGGGAGGGGGGATGAGCCGTCGTTCACTTGTCCACCTCGCCCAGCACGATATCGAGCGAGCCGAGGATGATGATCGCGTCCGCCACGTAGCTCCCCACCACCATCTCCCTCAAGCCCGAGAGGTTGCTGAAACTGGGCGAACGCAGCTTCATCCGATACGGCTTGACGCCGCCTTTCGCGATTGCGTACACGCCGTACTCGCCCTTCGTCCCCTCGGTGCGGATGTAGCACTCGCCGGACTCGATGCGCAGCGTCTTCGGCAGATGGTCGTTGAGCACGATCCCGCTCTTCGGCATCTGGTCCAGGCATTGCTCTACCATGCGGATGCTCTGGTAGACCTCGGAGATGCGGACGAAGTAGCGGTCGAATACGTCGCCCTGCGCGCCCACCGGCACCTCGAAGTCGAGGCGGTCGTAGATGCTGTAGGGCTCGGCCTTGCGCACGTCCCAGGGCAGGCCGGTGGCGCGGATCATCGGGCCCGTGAGGCCGAGGGCGATGGCGCGCTCGGGCGTGATCGGGTTCAGACCGCGGCAGCGCTCCACGAAGATCTCGTTCCCCGTGAGCAGCCCGTCGAAGTCGTCGATCCCCTGCCGCGCGGAGTCGAGCACCCAGCGCACGCGCGATTCGAAGTTGGCGGGCAAATCCATGCTCACGCCGCCGGGCTTGAGGTAGGTCGGGAACATGCGGTCCCCAGCAACCTCCTCGAAGAGGTCGTAGATGCGCTCGCGCTCGCGCCAGCCGTAAACAAACGACGTGCCGAACGAGCCCACATCCGCGCCGAACGCGCCCAGGAACATGAAGTGCGAGTTCATGCGCGAAAGCTCGGACATGATCACGCGGATGTACTCCGCGCGCTCGGGCACCTCGATGCCGCCGAGCTTCTCGACCGCCATGCAGTAGGCCTGCTCGCAGCACATTCCCGCGAGGTAATCCGTGCGGTCCCACCAGCCCATCGACTGGCGGTAGTCGGCGTTCTCCGTGAGCTTTTCGAGCCCGCGATGGAGGTAGCCGATGTACGGCTCGCAGTCGACCACCATTTCGCCGTCGACCGTGAGGACCATGCGGAAGACGCCGTGCGTCGCGGGGTGCTGCGGCCCGATGTTGATCGTCATGTCGACGGTGTTCATCTCGTCGCCGACTGACAGTTCGTGCATGGGGGCTTCCGGCCAGTGCGTCATTAGAACTTGAACCCCGGCGGGCCGTCTTCGATGCCCTGGAGGATCTCTACCTTCTGCAACGGGTGCGCCTTCAACAACGGATGGATGTGGATGTCTTCCTCGAGCAGGAGGTTTTTCTGATCGGGGTGGCCGTCAAACATGAAACCAAACATCTCGCCAGCTTCCCGCTCGTGCCAGTTCGCTGTTGGGTACAGCGGCGTGATGGAGGGCACATGCGGGTGGCCGTTGCTCGTGCGCACCGTGAGCTGGAGCGCGTGGCCGTGTTTAAAGGAGTAGAGATGGTACTTCAACGCCATCCCTTCCTCCACATAGTCCACGCCTGCAATGTTGCGGAGGAAGTCGAAGGCCAGTTCCCGCCGGTCGCGCAACCCCGTGACCACCGTGAGGAGGTCGTCCGGCTGAACGACGACATCGAGATCGGTGCTCGTGGCGCCGAACGCGAGAGTAACGTTAGGCAACGCCTTCGTGATCAGCGCCTCGAGGCCCGTGTGCGGGGCCTGCTTGCCGATCGGGTACGGGAGCTTCCCCGTCTGGGCTTGCGTCGCCGTCATCCGACCATCTTCTTTTCTTCCATGATCTTGCGTTGGAGCGCGAGGAAGCCGTCGAGCAGCGCCTCTGGCCGCGGCGGGCAGCCGGGCACGTAGACATCCACGGGAATGATCTTGTCGACGCCCTGGAGGACACGGTCATATTCGGTGTAGGGGCCGCCGTTGGTCGCGCAGGCGCCCATCGAGATGACCCACTTGGGGTTCGGCATCTGCTCGTAGAGCAGCTTGATCGCGGGCGCCATCTTCTTCGTCACCGTGCCGGAGACGACCATCACGTCACTCTGGCGCGGGCTCGGCCAGGGGACGATGCCGAAGCGGTCGAGGTCGTGGTTGGACATGAACGTGCCGATCATCTCGATCGCGCAGCAGGCGAGGCCGAACGTCATGGGCCATAGGGACGACTTGCGGCCCATGGCTATAACGGTATCCGCCCCCGTCTGGATGACGCCGGGCAGCACGATCCGGTAGGCCGCCCGCGCCTGGGGGAGGTTGACCGGGAGCAGGCGCTCCTCCTCCGCGCCGAAGTCGGGCAC
>JBKKBS010000427.1:0-6117 GCA_046713815.1 Tepidiformaceae bacterium | reverse complement strand
TACTCACTCGTGATGCCGTAATCGACATGCTCTCGGACTTGTCGGTCGCCCCGACCACCACGAGGATTCGCGACATCGGGTCGCAAGTCGTCCTCGACGAGATGGATGGGCTGCCAGAGCGTTGCGCGATAAACCTCGACAGGATTCAGACCGTGGATCGCACCCGCCTGGGTGAAACAATCACGCGTATCGGTCCCGCGCGACGAGCTGAGATCCGCGAGGCGCTGCTCTACGCTTATGGCCTCGACGATGTTTAGCGGCTGATGACCGATCGCGAGCCCACCCGATTCCCAGAGCTGAACAGCGTGCGCAGCACTCGGGATCGGAGGCGCCGCATGTGCCACGGTCGTTGTATGTGGGCCTGGTCTGGCCGGCGCGGTGGGATTAGCGGGGCTCGCCGGCAAACTTCCAACGTTGTTGCCACTGTGTCGGCGAGTGCATACTGCCTCAATGACTACACCAGCTCCGCCTGCGCCTCCGGACTCATCTCGACCGCTGTCGGCTGGGCGAGTTTCGGCACCACGAATGCAATTCCGGACAGGACAACGGCTGCTATCGTTGGTAACTCCCTTGGCGCCATCATAGTCGTCGGAGGCAATCTAATCGAAAGAGGGTTTTCAAGACCTTGGTAGTTCTACTCACGATTTGTTCGTGTTCCGCCTTGGTATTAGCGCTACTCCTTGCGACTAAGCTCACCTGGCATCGCATTTTCTTGCAGCAGCCGCCTGTATTTCGAACGCTCGTCGTCCGGAACCTAATACTGATTCCCCTGTCTCTGACGGCAATAGGTATAGTCGGGTTGTTCGAAGTCGGTGTGCTGACCACTCTTGGCGTGTTGTCCGTGATCATTCCTTTGGGGATGCTGTCAGCCTATGTCGGGCCACTGCTCATTTTCGTACCGTTGATGAGGTCTCGGATCTGGCGATGGTCAGCATCTCGGTTACAGAGGAGTAGCAGGCCCAGATGACGGGGCCGCATGCGATGCGCGCCCGGGACGAGGAGCTTCGGCTACAATGCCAACGGAGACATGACCACCAGGACGTTCAACGGTCAGAGCTCGACCATGGCCCGGGACCCACTGCATCGAGTGACCCAGGGCGGTAACACCACCAACTTCGTCTACGACGCCAATAGTCAGCGCCTCTTGCGCAAAGATCCCGGCTCCACGACGCTCTATCTCGATCGCACGGAACTTAATCGGACGGGGAGCACGATGTTGACGGTACCAGCCTACGTCGGTGAGCGAAGCGATTACACGCCGATTGGTGCGCACCATGGGGCTCTCGGTCGATGAATTCTTACGGCAGGCCCAGAAGTAATCGTCAGTCCTTCTCGTTCTCGGGCGCCCGCGGGCCGAAGTGCATCTCGAGGCGGTCGGATTCGAAGCGGCGCTGGAGGCAGCGGCGGAGCTCGGCTTCGGCGGCCCATTTCGAACCGTTGCGCGCGTCCGCGACGATCCGGATGAGGACATCGCCGTCCGCTGAGGCGCGGACATCGGCGACGCGGGGCGCGGCGCGGAAATCCTGCGGCCGCTCCGACAACACCTCCGCCGCCACGGAAGTCACGAGCGCCGAGGCCTGTTCCGCCTCCGCGAACGGCACCTCGATCTCGACCGCGATCCGGTCCAGGGCCGCTGTGCGGTTCGTCGCGACCGTGATCGAGCTGTTGGGGATGTGGTGGACGCTTCCGTCGGCGTCCCGGAGGACAGTACGTCGCGGGTTGATCTCGATGACCTCGCCGGTCACGCCCGCGACGGTGATCGTGTCTCCGACGGCGTACTGGTCTTCGATCAGGATGAACATGCCGTTGATTACGTCGCGGACGAGGAGCTGCGCGCCGAAGCCGAGCGCCACGCCCACTACGCCGGCGGTTGCGATAAGGGCGGAGATGTTGAGCCCGAACTCGCTCAGAACGATGCCCGTTCCCACGAAAACGAGGATGATCCCGAGCGCCCATGTCACCGTCGAGGTGAACGTCTCCGCCCGGCGCTTGACGATCGCGGGGTCCTCGTAGCGTACGGAGGTGGCGCGCTGGATGGCCCGCCTGAAGATGCCGCTGAACACGCGCCGGAAGAACCAGTGCACGATGAACAATGCGGCCACGCTCATGACGAGTCGCAGCGCGTGGTCGTCGAGCCACCCTTGCCACGCGTCCCAACTGGTGTAATCGAAGAGGAACATCAGAGGGTCCTACCGGCGTTCAGTTCCATCCTTCGAGGACAGACCTGCGCGCTCTCAGCAGCGCCCCTGCGGTGAATCAACTTGCCCTCACGAGGCGCGCGTAGGTCTGTAGCAACCGTTTCGTCCCCGCACCTTCGAAGTCCACCACGTACTCGACATCGCCACCGTTGAGCGATGCGCTGACGACGACTCCGCGTCCGAACTTCACATGCACGACTCCATCCCCCGGCTGGAATTCGGCGTCCCTGGCCGGCTCCTCTTCGAACATCGAAGGTGCTGCCGCGGTCTCCTGGTAACCGCGGGGACCGCCCGCGCCCCAGGGCGAGGTGAGCTCATGCGGGATCTCGCGCAGAAAGCGCGACTCCGGGTGTTGGGCCGTGTTCCCAAACGACATGCGCCGATAGGCGCGCAGTAGATAGAGCCTATCTTTAGCGCGCGTGATGCCCACGTACGCCAGCCGCCGCTCCTCCTCCATCGAGCGCGGGTCGTCGAACGAGCGCATGTGGGGCAGCACGCCTTCCTCCATACCGATGATGAAGACCACCGGAAACTCAAGGCCCTTCGCCGCATGCAAGGTGATGAGCGTGACTGCCTCCACCCCCTCTCCCATCTCGTCCACGTCGCTGACCAACGCTACATCCTGGAGGAAGGTCGCGAGGTCGCTGTCTTGCCCCGAGGCCTCCTCGTACTGGCTCATGAGAGTGCGTAGCTGCAACACGTTCTCAAGACGTTCCTCCGAGTCCGGGTCGCTGTCGCGAAGGTACTGGGCGTACTTCGTGTCCGTGAGGGCGCGGTCGAGCAGTTCCGGCAGCGGCATGTCATCCGCTCGTCCGCGTAAACCGTCGAGCATCAGTACAAACTCACGCACAGCCGTCGCGGGCCGTCCCGTGATTCCCGCGACCAAGCCGCCCTTGGCGACCTCTTCGGCAGCGTCCCAGGTGGTCAGCCCCATGCGTGCGGCTTGTTCGCGCAGCCGCTGCACCGTGGTCTGGCCAATGCCACGCGGGGGCACGTTGATCATCCGCAGCAGGCTGGCCTCGTCGAGACGGTTGTGGATGAGCCGCAGGTAGGCGATGAGGTCCTTGATCTCCCGCCGCTGGTAGAAGCGCACGCCGCCTATCAGCCGGTACGGCAGGCGGTGACGCACAAGGGCTTCTTCCACCGCTCGGGACTGGGCGTTTGTGCGGTACATGACGGCGAGCTCGCTCGCCTTTCGTCCCCCTGTCAGCAGCCGCCCCGCTTCGCGCGCAACAAATTCGCCTTCCTCGTCGTCGCTGTAGGCCTCGTAGGTGGTGATCAGGTCGCCGCCATCTCGTTCGGTCCAGAGCGTGCGCTCCTTGCGCCCCCGGTTCTTACCGATAAGCGCGTCCGCCGCCGCGAGGATGGGTCGCGTGGAGCGATAGTTCTGTTCGAGCAGGTAGACGGCACAGCCGGGGAAATCGCGTTCGAAGTAGCCAACGTTGCGTGCGTCCGCCGAGCGCCAGGAGTAGATGCTCTGGTCGGGATCGCCAACGACGGCGATGTTGCCATGCCTGGATGCGAGGAGGCGGGCGAGCTGGTATTGCACCGGGTTTGTGTCCTGGAACTCGTCGACCATCACATGCAAGAAGCGGCCCGCGTACTTGTCGAGCGTCTCCCCGGAATCGCGGAAGAGGCGCACGGCCTCCATCAGGAGGTCGTCGAAGTCGAGCGCGGATGACTTCTGGAGGGCCGCCTGGTAGAGGGGATAGGCCCGCGCCACCACCTCGCCGAAGTAGTCCTTGACGCGGCGAGAGAACTCCTCGGGAACAATCATCTCGCTCTTGGCGTTGGAGATCGCAGAGAGGACCGCTCGCGGAGCGAACCGCCGGGGGTCGACGCGCAGCTCTTCCAGTATCCGCTTCATCAGTCGGATCTGGTCGTCGTCGTCGTATATCACGAAATTCGGGTCGATGCCGATGGCGCTGCCGTCAATGCGCAGCCAACGCGCACACATCGCGTGGAAGGTGCCCATGGCGACGTTCTTGCCGTCTTCGCCCATCAGTGCGATGGCGCGTTCGCGCATCTCCTTGGCGGCCTTGTTCGTGAAGGTCACCGCGAGGATCCGCCACGGGGGGACGCGCTTCTCGCGCACCAGGTACGCGACGCGGTGGGTGATCACGCGCGTCTTGCCACTACCCGGCCCGGCGAGGATGAGCACGGGCCCTTCCGCGTGGGTGACAGCCGCCCGTTGCGGCTCGTTCAGCCCTTCGAGAATGGCCGGGAGCGTGTCGATGGAGGTCACCGCGATAGTCTACCATCTGCTAAGTCTGCCTAGCGATTTCGAGGGCGCGCGATACATGGCCGGTGCTATACTCGGATTGCGCCACCAGAGGGGGGAGTGATTGATGTTTGGTGTTTCCTGGAGCGACTTTGAAGGCGAGGTGCGCCTCGCCGCCTATGTATTCGTCTTCTACCTCTTCGTCCTCTGGCTCGCGATCGGTTTCTGGACGTACCGCGACATCCGTCAGCGGTCGCGGGATCCGTTCGTGCAATCGGCCGCCGTGCTGCTGGTGCTCGCCTTCTTCCTGCCCGGCCATTGGCTGTACCTCATCCTGCGTCCTCGCTACACCCTCGTCGAGCTCTACGAGCGCTCGCTCGAAGAGGAGGCGCTGCTCCAGGAGCTGGAGGACCAGAAGTCATGTCCGACATGCAAGCGGCGCGTGCAGGACGACTTCCTCATGTGCCCATCCTGCAAAACGAGCCTCAAGGAGCCGTGCCGGTCATGCCAGAAGCCGCTGAGCTATGCGTGGGTGACCTGCCCCTACTGCGGCCAGGAGAAGCCGCCGCGAGAGCACATGGGTGCGCGGCCCGTCCGCGCCCCGGCGCGCCCCGTACAGGCGCCCGCGCCTGTCCTGGCGAGCGCACCAGCGCAGCCGCAGGCCCCGGCGCAATTCGTCCGTCGCACTCCAGCAACGGTTCCAACCGCAGCGGCACCCGCTCCCGCGCGACCGGTGCGCGACCCATTCGCGCGCGGCCGCACGGCAGATGAGGGTGCCGGACCGGTCATCGGCGAGTAGCTGGCGAAGCACGGTCTAGCACGGATGATTGTCCATGAGCACCCGTGCTCACAAGCTCGCGACATCCCGCTCGCTCAGGCTCAGGGTGGGGCGCAGCGTAATCAGTTGACTCACAAGCCCGAACGATGGCTTACGCCTCGCACGTAGCTGGTTCGGCGAGAGGTTCGTCACGAATCCTGTCGAAATCGTCTCTCTGCCCATAGCCGCGCCTTACTACCCGCCAATCGCTTCGTACAGGCCAGAGCCTTCGAGCATTTCGGCCATGCGGTCGAGTTTGCGTTCGCCCTGGAAGCGCGTGCGGTCGAAGATGCCTTCCAGCGCGATGACCGTGTTCTCTGTATCCGTGCGCGAGAGCAGCACGGGGATGCCCTGGGCGCTGGCCACGTCGTAAAGGTAATCCGAGGGCTTGCGCCCGCCCGTGAGGATGAGGACGTTCGGCTCCGCCTTTATCGCCGCCAGGTGCATATCCGTCTTGTCGAAGCGCACGACCACAGCCTGACTGTCGAAGCGGCGGAAGTACGGCTGGCCCGCGTCCGATGCGATGGGCGATATGACCAGGTGGTCGCAGGTAGGGTCGCCGGCGTCGCCCTCCACCAGCACCTCCGCATTCAGCATCGCCCTCGCCTCCGAGAGCGAGAAGCCCGCAAGGGTGCGGTCTTCGGTGAGGTTAATGGTCGGGATGCCGCCATCGCCCTCGGCGCCAGGGTGGCCCAGGGGCACGTCCGTAACGACGATCGCCGAGGGAGTGATTCCTTCAGGCATGGAGCCGGGATCGTCGTGGCGCGCGACGACCACATGCTTCGCGCCAGGGATATTGCAAGCCTCTCCAGGCGCCTCCACAACGAAGATTGAGTCGCCGCCAGGATCGATGATTGGGCCAGGGCCGATCGGTGTGGGGC
>JBKKBS010000426.1:0-12689 GCA_046713815.1 Tepidiformaceae bacterium | reverse complement strand
CCCCGGCCCACTGGGCTGCCCGAGGCAGGAGCCACTCACCGCCGCGTACTTCGCGACCGCCCCCGAGGCCGTGTGGATCGGCGGCGGGGGCACGCTCGATCTGATCGCGGGGGTGAAGCGGAGGGCGCCTGGCTGGTGCCAGTCCCTCGGCTGCGAATGGATCGTGCGGCTGTTGCAGGAGCCTCGGCGCTTGTGGCGGCGGTATCTGCTCAGAGATCTCCCCTATTTCCTGCGCCTGTGCCCGGGCTACCTCTTCCCGAGGGCACACTAACGGGCCCGGCCGGCAGCCGACACGCTCGTCCACCCGGCGTCAACGCACGTTCAACGCAGATACGGGAGTTTACCGCTGGGACTTCGGTTCAGGTCGGGAGAAGCAAGATGACGGCGCTAGCGGTACTTGGCTGCGGCTACGTAGGAGCGGTATCGGCCGCCTGCTTTGCCAGCCTTGGCCATCGAGTCAGTTGCATTGACATCGACGAGGAGCGAATCGCCCTGCTCCGCCGTGGGATCAGCCCGGTGCACGAGCCCGACCTCGAAGAGTTGATACGCGAGGGTTTGAGTCGCGGCCTGCTGACCTTCAATTCCCAGTATCCAGAATTCGTCGATGCCGAGGTGGTGTTCGTGGCTGTGAACACACCGGGGAGCTTTGCGGGCCCCGCGGACCTACGCAGCGTGCGCGATGCCGTAACACAGATCGTTCCGCGCGTTCGGCCGGGCACGGTTCTCGTGAATAAGAGCACCGTCCCGATCGGTACGGGCGAGCTTGTCGATGGCATTGCGCTAAGGGCAGGCCGAGAGCATTTTCCCGTAGTTTCGAACCCGGAGTTTCTTCGGGAAGGATCAGCAGTGGCGGACTTCCTTCATCCCGATCGCATCGTCCTTGGATCCAATAGCGCCACTGCCGTGGCGCGCGTCGCCGCGCTTTACAAAGATTTCGGCGCGCCCATCCAAGTCGTCGACATCCGTACCGCGGAGATGATTAAGTACGCCTCGAACGCATTCCTGGCGACCAAGATCTCGTTCATCAACGAGATCGCGGAGATCTGTGAAGCACTCGGGGCGGATGTTCTCGAGGTCGCGCGGGGCATGGGCCTGGATACCCGGATCGGTCCCCAATTCCTTCGCCCCGGCATCGGCTGGGGCGGAAGCTGCTTTCCCAAGGATGTCCGGGCACTGGCACACATGGCGTCGGTGCACGGCGCGCATCCCCAACTGCTCCGGTCTGTGATAGAGATCAACAACGACCAGCGATTGCGCATCGTGCAGAAAGCGCGAGAGGCGCTTGGTGGTCTTGAGGAACGACGCATCCTGGTCCTCGGCGCCGCGTTCAAGGCCGATACGGACGACACCCGCAACTCGCCGCCCCTGGAAATCGCGAACCTTCTGTTGTTGGAAGGCGCGGAGGTCGTCATCCACGACCCGGTGGTCGATGCGGGGCGCATTCGCTCAGCCGTTCCCGGGGCCGCCGTTGCCTCCGACGCCGTGGAGGGTGCACGCGACTGTGACGCAATCGTGATTGCCACGGATTGGCCGCAGTTCGCGGCGCTTCCGCTGGATGCGGTGTCTCGGATCATGCGCGGCAGGTTGATCATCGACGGACGCAATCTCCTGGACCCGCTCGCGGTCCGAGCCGCCGGGTTCGAGTATCGATGCGTTGGCCGACCGTCGTTCGAGGGCCCAGCGATGTCGATGCCGCTCGCCGCAGCCGCGGCCGGAGGGGCGAGCTGATGGCAGCTTCCATTGCGCCACGCTCTTTTGATGAGTTTCACGAGAGCACACTGTTTCCACAGGGCTTACCTGGCGGCGTAGTCCCCATGCCCTTCTGGAAGCGAGGCATTGATATCTCCATGGCGCTCATCGGACTCATCCTGACCTCACCGCTGTTAGCTCTCATCTCGCTCGCGGTCATGGCGGATAGCAGGGGCGGCCCAATCTTCCGCCAGACCCGCGTCGGCCATGGCGGGAGATGCTTCACCTGCTGGAAGTTCCGTTCCATGCGCCTCGGGTCAGAGCGGCTCCATGCAGAGATGCTCGCCGCAAACGAAGCGAACGGTCACATATTTAAGATGCGGGACGACCCGCGGAGGACCCGCGTGGGCAAACTCTTGCGAAAGTCGAGTCTCGATGAGCTTCCTCAGTTGCTCAACGTGCTCCGTGGCGAGATGAGCCTGGTCGGTCCCCGTCCGCCGCTCGTGACGGAAGTGCTTGATTATGAGCTGCATGAGCTGCGACGACTGGCCACCCTCCCCGGCATCACCGGTCTCTGGCAGGTCACGCTCCGTGGCAAGCACGATTTTGCAGACATGATTGAACTGGACGTCCGCTATGCGGAGGACCTGAGTTTTTGGCTTGACCTAAAGATTCTCTTGAAGACCATTCCTACGGTCGTGTTCGGGCGCGGCTCGTGTTGAGTCGGTCGCGTCGTGCTGTCGGCGCCGCCTCAAGCAGACCCTGGCTGGCCGCTGGCCCGCCGGGGAGCGGCCCTCGCTCAACCGCATCTCTACGTCCAACGCTTACACATTGCGACGTGCACATGCGACGGCGAGGTACGTAGGCGTGGTTCCGCGAAAGCTTGTCGAGACGTTCTTCGGGCGCTTCTGGATTCTCCTGGCGCCGGTGATAGCGATGCCAATGGCGTTTCTGCTGCTCCAGGACTCTGTCCCGGCTTATCGATCCTCGGCGGTGGTTTGGGTTGGGAGTTCGCCCGCGGGTAACCAGGTGTTCGGGCACTATAATCCCTGGCTCAGCCCGGCGGCCAACCAGGCCAACTCCATCAACGACCTGCTTGCGACCGAGGCGTTCCGCCTGCAAGTGCTGCGGGGCGCAGGCCTGGTTGCTCCGGAGACGCCCGAGCCGGTCGTCCCGGCGGGTCTCAAGATCTACAGCTACGCGCATGGCGCCAACCTGCTTACGATCGTGGGCGAGGCGCCCGACGCCGTCAGTGCGCAGTCACTGGTCGATTCGGCGATCAAGCAGTTTCGTGCCCGCGGCACGCAAGAGGCGGAGCAGAATGCGGGATTGTCGGCCGAATACTACGACCAACAGTTGAAGGTCGCGGAAGCCGAGTTCACGGCTCGCAAGAAAGCCGTCGATGACTACGTGCGTGCCAACCCCGCAGCCGCAATCCCCGGCAGCGCGTACAACGTCGGCCTGGACTATCAATCCCTCATCACTCGAGCAGAGGACCAGGGGCTGATCGTCCTGACGCTCCAGAACTCCCTGCAGGCTGTACAACGGTCACTCGCCTCCGCGCCCCAGAGCCAGGAGGCCGCGTTCGAAGTGCAAGACGAGCCGAAAGTGCCGGCTGGGCCTGTGCCCGTTTCGTACATGAGCCGTCTCGGATTGCCCGTCGCGGCGCTCCTGCTGGGAGCATTGATCTCCGCTACGTACCTCTACGTGGTGTATCGCACGGACCACACGATCCAGTCCGCGGAGGACCTGGAGGGCCTCGATGTCCGCGTCCTCGGCCGGGTCCCGCAGATTGAGTTCGACCACGGCCTCGGCAAGGTGAGGGGCCTTGGTTGGATTGCCCGATCACGCAACCGCGACTATGCCCGCAGGACCGCGTCATCGATTTCATCCGACCGCTGGGCAGAGCGTGGCGCATGACCGCGAAAGCTTCGGATCAAGCCGTGTTCGATCTCCGGGAAGCAATTCGCGAGATCCACATGACCGCCGGCTTTGATGAGCCCGCTAAATCCGGGAGCAAGGGGCACGTCTCTATTGGCGTGACGAGCCCGAATATCGGCGACGGGAAAACCACCGTGGCAATGGCCCTCGCGGCCTCGATAACAACCGACTTTGGGGTGGAGGTCATGCTCGTGGATGCTGACCTTCGGACCCAGTCCATCGGTCGCGAGTACGGGCTTGATGGCGTCGCGGGCCTATCCGAACTGGTCGCCGGAAAGGCCTCGCTGGAGGGCGTTCGGCATCGTATCGCCACGGCCAACATGAGCGTCGTGACTGCGGGTAAACCCGGCCCTGACCCAGCCCGTCTGGCCCGCTCGGAGCAGCTTGTTGCCGTGATCGACCGCTTCAAGGACACGACTCAATACGTCGTAATTGATCTGCCAGCGGTACTCCCATCCATGACGGCCCCGATCCTTGCGAAGCGGTGCGACGCCGTCCTGGTGATCGTGCGGGCAGGCCGCACAACGCGTGCTGACCTGGAGCGAACCCTGGAGCTGCTTGGCGATTCGCCTGTGCTGGGGGTCGTGATCAATGGCAGTAAATCGAACGTCCCGAGTTGGGTGCAACGAGCGCTCAACCTCAGAGGCTAGCCGGAGGATTGCTGTGCCCCATTTACGGTCGCTAGCGGTCGCGCTCGGACTCTTCTCCAGGAACGAGGTGGCCGAGTCGTGATCGCACGGCCGTTGTCTTCCCGCATACGGTCCACCTTTGCCCGGGACGGTGCGAAGGGATTGCCAGGCGCGGCCCTCCAGATGCTTCGCGCGCGATGGGCGTTGCGCCGCGCGACCGAGGCCGGTGCGGTACGCCTTCGAGGCCGAGTCGCGGTCGTCAATCGCGGGCGGTTGGCGGTGGGGGACGGTGTTCGACTGGATGGCACGACTGTGCGGCTGGAACTCATGTGCTTCGCGGGCGCCGAACTCACGATCGGAGACGGCACTTATGTGAACTACGGCAGTAACATTTCAGCAGTGCGAAGCGTGAAGATAGGCTCCAACTGCATGATCGGCCAATACGCCATTATCATGGATTCCGATTACCACGACGCCCTGGATCACACCGCCCCGGGGAAGTGCGAGCCGATTGTAATCGAAGATGATTGTTGGCTCGGCGTCCGAGTCACGGTACTCCGTGGGTCTCACATCGGGCGAGGCGCGGTCATTGGCGCCCACTCTGTCGTCATGGGCGACGTGCCGCCCTATAGCCTCGCCGCCGGTGTGCCCGCCCGAGTCGTGCGGAGGTTGCGAGAGTGACAGATGTTGCACGGGTGGAGGTGGTCGTCCCTACCTTCAACAGGCACGAGCGCCTGTGGGCCACCCTCCGCTCGCTTCAGCGCCAGACGCTGAAGGGCTTCGCCATAACCGTGGTGGATGATGGGAGCAACCCGCCGGTCCAGTCCTTACCCGAGTCCACGTATTGGAGCGAGAGCGGCGTGAGATTCAGGTCAACTGGCGGTAACCTTGGACCGGCGGCGGCCCGTAATCTCGCTGTCCGGGCGTCTGCCGCCGAACTGATCGCCTTCCTGGACGATGATGTGGATGCGGCGGACGACTGGCTGGAAGCCCATCTTGCCCACAGGACCGAGTTCCCGGACCAGTCCGTGTCCATCGGCCCTTTGCTCGCTCCGCCAGACTGGCGTCCCACGCCCTGGAATCGATGGGAGGCGGCAAAACTGGCGGTCGAATACGAACGGATGGCCCGAGGGGTCTATGCGCCGACGTGGCGCCAGCTTTTCACCGGTAACGCCGTCATGCGACGGCAGGATTTCCTCGCAGCCGGGGGATTCGACGAAGGATTCAAACGGGCTGAGGACATAGAGCTTGGCATTCGCCTCGAACAAATCGGCTGCACGTTCGCGTTCGTTCCCGAAGCGCGCGGGTGGCACTATGCGCGTCGCTCGCGCCAGGCGTGGCTGGCCAACGCGTGGAGCTACGCGCAAGCGGACGTCGAAATCAACCGCGCCCACCCCGAGATCGGCTGGCTCGACATTGTGGCGGATGAACTCACGCATCACCGCCCGCGCTCGTCCCGACTCGCTCGTACCCTCGGAGGAAGATTGGGCAGACGAGCGGGCGTGTGGGGGTCGCTTGCTCTTTCGGTGTTGCTCAACCGGGGTGTGTTAACCCCTCTCAGCATTCGAGCGGTCAGCGTCGCCTACGATCTTGAGTACCGTCATGCGCTGCGGTTACTGACCGAGCCACTCGACCGCGGGGGAGATTCCGTCTCGCCGGGAACGATTCCAGAAGCGACCAGGCCCGGGTGAACGGACGACCCGTCAACGAGTGTTCCACGGCCGCTTGTCTAGCATCCCTCTGAACGGACGAAATGAACGACAAGCACTTAACCCTTTGTCTGGAACAAACGCTCGGACACCGGACTCATGGCCAGAATCTCGAAGCTGCACTGGCGGCCGCCGGCACACCGGCCAATGTCCTGAGGATCTCGCCTCCGGAGGTGAAATCTTCTCGTCTTCCCTGGGCGTTGCAAGGCAGCCTGGCCGCCTCCCGGGAGATACACCGATCGCCACGGTTGCCCGGGCCGATCTTCTACCACACACAGACGATTTCGTTGTTCGCCCCCTGGACCAGGGGCGACTGTCCGTATGTGGTTAGCGTCGATGCCACGCCCTTCCAGGTGGACGCGATGGGAACCTGGTATCAGCACCGGCGGGCCTCGGCGCCGGTGGAGCGGGCCAAGAGGCGGTGGTACCGGCGGGCGCTCGCTGGCGCCGAGGCGATCGTTGCCTGGTCGAGCTGGGCGGCCGATTCCTTGCACAACGATTACGGTGTGCCTCGGGGACGGATCCTTGTCGCCCATCCGGGGGCGCCTCGCCCACTCTTCGACCTGACGCGGGAGCCTTCAACAGGACCTGTGCGTATTTTGTTCGTCGGCGGAGACTTCGTCCGCAAAGGTGGGGATCAGCTCCTGAGAGCGTTCCAGCAACTGGACGACGCCAATGTGGAGCTGGCGATCGTCACCAACGTCGCCGTGCCGAGTGTGCCCGGGGTGCGCGTCGAACACGATATCCGGCCCGGGACGGAACGCCTCTTCAATGCGTTCCAGGAGGCAGACATCTTCTGCTTGCCCACCCTGGGAGACTGCACTCCAGTGGCGATCGAGGAAGCGATGGCAGCCGGATTGCCGGTCGTGACAACGTCCATTGGCGCGAATACGGAGACCGTGTTGGACGGTGTGACGGGCCGCCTCGTGGCGCCCGGCAATGTGCCTGCCCTGCGGGATGCGTTGCTCGATCTGATCCGGGACCGGGGCAAACGCGAGGCGATGGGTGCGGCCGCACGCACTCGCGCACGCGAGCTGCTCGACGCTGAGTCCAACGCCGCCAGGGTCCTGGGCCTTCTGAGGGACGTCGCATGAGCAGGATTCTGGTTACCGGTGGCGCTGGTTTCATTGGCCAGCACCTCGTCGAGCGTCTGCTTCGAGAGGGTCACCAGGTGACCGTGCTCGATAACCTGTACCGGGGGCGTTTCGACCGCCCGGAACTTGCTGGTGCACGGCTCGTGCGGGGCGATATCCGTGATCTGTCAGACTTGGATCGTGCGATCGACGGTGCGCGGGTGGTCGTGCACCTCGCGGCGCAGTCGAACGTTATGGGAAGCGAAGGCAACCCAGGATACACGTTCGGCACAAACGTGACCGGGACCTGGAACGTCGCCCGCGCCGCAGGCCACGCCCGCATTGAGCGACTGGTCTTCGCGTCGTCCAGGGAGGTGTATGGCGAGCCCCAGAGGCTCCCCGTAAAGGAGGACGCACCATTCGCGCCTAAGAACATTTACGGCGCCAGCAAGGTGGCGGGCGAAGCGCTGCTGGCGGGCGGCGCAGCCGGGTCCGTGGATGTCGCGGTGCTCCGCTTCGCCAACGTCATCGGCCCGGGAGACCGCGGCCGCGTCGTGCCGAACTGGCTCTCGGCCGCCGCCCGGCTCGAGCCGCTCCTCATGCATGGCGGCGAGCAACAGCTCGATTTCGTGCCAATTGGCCTCGCCGTCTCGGCCCTGGTGCGAGCTGTGGACCAGGGGCGCCTCGATGGACCCGTGAACGTTGCCAGCGGAAAGCCAACCACTCTTGCCGCCCTCGCCGCACGAATCATCCAACTGCAGCCCGGCAGCCGTGTACAGCGTCTCCCGGCAAGAAGCGCGGACGTTGTGAGGTTCGTCGCCGATGTGACGAGGATGCGCGAGGTCCTTGAGCTCACCCCACCGGATGATCCGCTGGCGTCACTTGCCGAGTTCGCGGCCGCGTCATGACGGTCAAGGTGCTCGTGAGCACTACGGAGCGGGAGATGGAACGGCTTGTCTCCGGTGGGCCCAGGCGCGATGTCCTCGAGCTGGCGGCCGGCATTCCCGCGGTTGTGCGCCACAGCGAGTTCGCAGGGCACCCGGGGGGAGTCCTTGGCCGTCTCCTGGGTGGTCATGTGCGCCAGGCATGGAAGGAATCAGGGGAGGCCCGGCGGGGAGACACATTGTTCGCCGATGGCGAACATGTGGGCCTCCCGCTCACGCTTTTTCTCGCGTTGCGTGGCAAACGGCGACACACCACTGTCGTGATGCTGGGCCACTTCGTCACGAGGTGGTGGAAGGCGCCAATCTTGTGGCTGGCATCGCGGATGTACCCGCGCGGCACTCTTCTCGTTCACTCGGTGCGCCAGGCTCGTACAGCACGACCGTGGCTATCCTCCGCCTGGCCGCTGAGGGTGGTCCCCTATCAGGTTGATACCCATTTCTGGAGTCCGCGCGCGAGGGCCGACGAAACTCGTCCACTGGTCATCTCTGTCGGATCCGAGAATCGGGACTATCAAACATTTGCGGCTGCGCTCGACGGGGTCGACGCGGACGTTGTCATTGCGGCGGGCAGCCATTGGGCGCGCAGGATCGCGCGCCGTGACGGGATCAGTTCCGCGATTCAGTTCCTGTCAGCGCCATTGAATTTTCGTCAACTGCGCGACCTCTACGCGCGCGCCGATCTTGTCGTGGTGCCCCTCAAGGACGTCTCGAACCAGTCCGGCGTGAGCGTCATTCTCGAGGCGATGAGCATGGGCGTACCCGTGGTCGTGACGGCGACCGAAGGCCAACGCGAGTGCGTCGCGGGCCCACTTATGCGAGCCGATGGGAGCGTCGATCGGTTGGCCACCGCGGATCGCGGGCCGTGGGTTGTCTCCGAAGCCGCACGCGGTAAACCCCGGCGCGACAACGGCTATTACGTGCCACCGGGGGATGGGCCCGCTCTGCGTGCGGCCGTCCTGCGCCTGCTGGCGGACCGGCAACTGACGCGCGAAATGGGTTGTGCCGGCCGCGATTATGCCCGCTCCTGCTTCGACACCAGCCATATGGTGGGAGCTATCGCGCCATTCCTTCGGGCGGGTGGGGCACCGTGATCGCGCCCGTGGTCGCGGGCCTCGTGAACACCACCGCTGGCCTCGTGATTGCGCACGGCGCATGGTGGACTTTGGTCTGCCTCGTGGCACTCCCCCGTTCGAAACAAGCCCCTATTACCGCACCGGCTCTTCAAACCCTCGCGGTGGTGATTCCCGCGCATAACGAGGCAGGGGACATTGCCCGCTGCCTGGCCTCCCTGTCCGATGCCGCTGAAGGGGCCAGAATGCAGCCGCGGGTCATCGTTGTCGCGGACAACTGTAGTGACGAAACGGCAGCGATCGCCCGTTCGGCTGGAGCCACCGTCCTGGAGCGAGTCGAACCCACACGTCGAGGCAAACCGTACGCCATCTCCTTCGCAATTGATTGGCTGCGAGACGGGCCGGCGCCAGACGCCGTGGTCTTCCTCGACGCGGACAGTGAAGTGAACCGGGACTTCCTTGCGGCGCTGGCCGCGCGAATGGCGGCCGGTGAGCGTGCCGTGCAGGCCTACTATTCCGCCGCCGAATGCGAATCCGAGATGCAACGACTGCGACGCCTGGCGCTCATGTTGATCCATTGGAGCAGGCCGCTCGGACTAAGCAGGTTGGGACTCGGCACCGGTTTCAAAGGCAACGGGATGCTCGTTGCCTGGGAGCTGGCCGCAGAGGGACTGGGCGCCGAAGGCATCGCCGAGGATGCGGCCATGACCCTCGCGCTTGGCCGGCGCGGTGTGATCGTCGCCTTCGAACCACGCGCCGTCGTCACGGGTCGAATGCCGCGCGACTATCGCAGCGCCCGGACACAGGATCGGCGATGGGAAGGCGGCCGAATGTCGCTTGCTCCCAGGGCGTTGGCGCAAGCGGCACGCGGCCTGCTCCATGGCCATGTCAGAGAGGCGGCCACCGCATTCGAGGTCGCCTCACTGCCGCTTTCTCTGCTGGTGTTCATGGCGACCGCCACCTGCGCCGTGAGCGGAGCCGGCCCCGGGTCGGCCATGCTCTCCTTCGCCGCGGCAGCATCGCTCCTGACGTACATTGGGGTGGGCCTCGCCGCGGCACGCCCCCGTCCCCGCGACCTCCTGGCGCTGGCCACGGTTCCACGGTTCCTCGCCTACAAGGCTTCAGTGTTCGCGGGCCTGCTACTTCACGGGCGGCCCCGGAACTGGGAGCGAACATCGCGCGATCTGCCCTGACCGCCGGGGGACGCTAGCCTTGACGCGTGCGGTCGCGGTCCAGGGCTTCGTCGGTGATGGAGGCGCTTACCATGCCTAGCGCCTCCATGGCGTTCAAGTATTCCGCGATGGCTACGTCCTCTGGGGGCAACATGCCGCTGCCGTGAAGCTCCGGGGCGGAGGGCGGTTCAGCCCGGCTAGCGACGGCGCCGCGGGGCGCGGCTGGCTGTCCGCGCAGGCTGCTCATGACCAGGCCGAGCGTGAGCAAAGCCGCGACCAGCAGCATGGCCATCGTTGCATCGCCCAACCCCACTCCGCCGATCCCGCCGCCAAGTCCGCTCCCGGAACTCGGAGGTGCGGCCGAACCTGTCTCCCGGGTTGGTGCCGGACGCGTGGAGGTCGGTGTTGCTACGCTCGCTGGCACGCCTGCCGTGCTGGCGGGCGTGGCGCCGGAAGCGGGAGCGGTGGCGCTGTTTGCCGTTGGTGTGGCCAATGGCACGGGAGTGCGCGTCGCGGTTGAAGTTGCCGCGAAGGATGGGGTAACCGTCGGCGTCGGCGTAAAGCTGGTCGTGGGAGTGCTGACCTGGCCAAGGGAGGCAGTGTCAGCCACCACGGCTACGCCGCTGAGGGTGGCCGAAGAACCGGATTGTGTGCCCGCCAGGGTCTGCGCTTGAACACTGAACGTTGCCGACCCGCTGGCCATCGCCACCCAGGAAACGCTAAAAAGCGGGCACGGGTTTGTAAAACAGGGGTCGCTCGTGGAGGAATGGACGCGCACCCGCCCGGGCGTGCTCGCGTCGATAACCAACGGCAGGCCGGTTGGAGGATCCCACCGGGCATTGAGCGTGATGGCGTCGGCATCTTCCACCTCGATCAGCCCGGAATCGAACACGATGAGCACGTCGAACTCGCTCAACGTGTCCGCGGCGGCCAGGCTCACGGAGACCGACGTTGTGCCGTACTCGCCGATTTGGGCGGCGTCGCTTGCACTCACAACCACGGACGTACCAGAGGACGCGAATCCTGCCGATGAGGCAAGTGCAAGCAATGCAGCCACCGCAAGCAGGATCCAGGTTCGAAAACTGGCCGTTCGCACCACGTTGGAAGGCATCCTCCGTTGTAGGTTATACGCTAACACCGGCGACTCCTTGACGAAATTGTATGGGATGGACTTGCCCGTGCGGGAGGCTTGGTGGACCTTCGTCCGACTCGCCGGCGAACGGCTTAACGAGGAGGATCGCCACTCCGCAGGCGCGGTCTCGCCGCTCCGCTGGAAGCCGCCGGAGCAGACATGTTGCGAGGAACGGCTGAACCCAGAGCAATGGCAGCTTGAGCCGCATGGGAATACGGTTCCAGTAGCGCTCGAACCGAATCCGCGGCTCGCCGAAGTACACGACGGCGGCAAGGTCCAGGCGGGACGGTTCGACGAGACGCGAAGCGAGGCTGGCGTCGTCGTAGTGGCGCTGGTAGAAGACATCCTCGCCCGCCGCCTTGCGTTCGTAAACGTCGGACCGCACCCAGTCCTCGTGATAGCCAGCGAAGGTGTAGGGCACCGTGATGGCCACCCGTGCACCAGGTCTAAGCACACGTCCGAACTCGGACATTGCCTCGGCGTCGCCTTCGCCCGGGATGTGCTCGATGACCGAGATCGAGTAGATCGCATCCAGGCTTTCGTCAGCGAAGGTCAACTTGCGGGCGTCTTCAACCTGGAGTTGAATCTCGCGGCCCACTCGGCCGCCCAGGCCCGCGTGTCGTAGCAGATGGCGCGTCGGTCGAATGAAGTAGTCTCGGATGTCGCTGACGTAGAGCGTGAATTCGCCCCGGCGCGCGAAGAGCAGGGCCGGCAGCTTTGGGCTGCCGATATCGAGCACCTGCTTGCCGGCGAGGCGGCCGAGGAGCCCGAATACCACCTGGTATTCGAGGAGGCGCGGGTACGACATCGGGTTAACGATGCGCGCGACTGCCTCTCGAAGATGGGGGCGACGCAAGCCGTAAAGTCCGAAGGCAATGCTGGCCAGCCAGTAGTCGAGGAGCGAATGCTCCCGGAACGGAGGATTCACAAGGATCCGCCCGCGGCTCTTGCGCGCACGCTCAACAGACACGCGCCGGGCCGATGCTCGCTGTCCCACGAGAGCACACTGCGAGTTGCGTGTGGAAGACTGGTCGAGGGGCTGTTGAAGCCGGGTGCCCCCAGTGGTTCCGCTCGCGGCGGAACCACTGGTGTGGGGCTCCCGAAAGCTACTGCATGCAGTAGTCGCGGCTCATGTTTTCGTAGCGAATGGTCCGCCACTTGCCATTGACAAACTGTTGGACGGCCACGCGGCACGGGGCGAGGTTAGACGAGGGCGTTGCGCTGGGTGTGGGTGTGCGGGTTGGGGTCGCCGTGGGCGTGGCCGTCGCCTGAGCGGTTGGAGTCGCGGGTGTCGGAGTTGCCGTCGACGGGATGGTGGGAGTTTGGGTGG
>JBKKBS010000425.1:0-4440 GCA_046713815.1 Tepidiformaceae bacterium | reverse complement strand
AGTCCACATGCTCCACGCTGCGGCCGCTGCGCTTCCCGTACTCCTCGATGATCTCGTTGCGGGTGAGGAAGCCCTCGAGCGTCGTCACCTGCGTGCCCGAAGAGGCTTCCGGAGGGTCGCCCGCCTCGGTCCAGTACTGGAGCGTGTAGCCCAGGTCCGTGAGCGGGTCGCCCAGCGTCGACATCTCCCAGTCGAGCACGGCCGTCACGCGCCCTGGGTCGTCGAAAGCGAGCATCATGTTCCCGAGGCGGTAGTCGCCGTGGACGATTGTTGAGTCCGAATGCGGCGGGATGGCGTTGTTGAGCCGCCGGATGACCTCTTCGATCTCGGGGATGGGGCGCGTCTCCGATCGCTTCCACTGTTCGTGCCAGCGCCGCACCTGCCGCTCGAGGTATCCCACCGGCCGCCCGAAATCCCCCAGCCCCACGGCGTTGTAGTCGATCGCGTGCAGCTTCGCCATATTCTCGACCATGGCGATGCTCATCGCGCGCCGGTCCTCGGGCCGCGTCGCGTACCCCTCGGGCAGGTGGTCCACGATTATCACGCCCTCGCGGTAGTCCATCACGTAAAACGGGTACTCGTTGACCGACGTGTCCTCGCAGAGAGCGATTGGTGCAGGCGCCGGGTAGTCGGCCTTCGTCACGCCGGCAAGCACCTTGAACTCACGCGCCATGTCGTGTGCGGTGGGAAGCACATGGCCCAGCGGGGGGCGGCGCAGCACCCACTTCTGGCCTCCGCCTTCGGCCAGGTAGGTCAGGTTCGAACGCCCGCCGCTGATGAAGTGGAACTCGAGCGGCACGTCGCCGCCGGGCACGTTCTCCGCAAAGAAGCGCGAGACGTTCTCGTAGTTGATGCCTGCGGGGATGGTCGTGGTCATTGTGGGACGCAGTATAAGCGCGACACTTCGCGGTTGCTCGCGGGTCGGTCGTATCGCCATGATCGGGCGAATGTTGTAGGGCCGTATTGCAATACAGGCCCTACACGGCTCCAACCGCAATTACCAGCTCCGCGGTCCGCGTGGGCGGCTCGTACGGCACCGGTTGCGCGCCTGCTCGAACTCTGGGAAAGTAGCCTCAACCTACCAAAACACAGCGGTATCATGTCGAGGAAAGGCCGTTTTGGAAGATTTGACAGGTTTTGCGGTCTGTAGCTGGACGATCGACTCCGGCGCTTGCGTCCCGTCCGTGGCGGCCCTCCTTGCCGCCCACGGCGCTGGCGCGGTGGCGCTTGCCACCTGTCAGCGGGCTGAGGTCTACCACGAGGGCGGCTGCAATTGTGGCGCACCGTCACAATCGACCGGGATCGCTGCGTTGCAGCACCTCGCGGAGGTGGCCGCCGGCCTCCATTCCGTCGTCCTTGGCGAAGAACAGGTGCTCGGCCAGGTGCGCGACGCCTGGTCCGAGGCGGCCGGGGCATTCGGCGCCACGGGGGCTGCGGCCATCGGCGCTGCGCGCCGCCTGCGCGAACGCCACGACCTGCGCGCCGATACAGGGTGGCTCCTCGACCGCGCGCTCGCAAGAGCCGGTGTTTCCGCGGGCGGCCGCATCCTGGTGATCGGCACGGGCGTGCTCGGCCGCCGCGTGACCGCGCGTGCCCACGAGCTCGGCTTCAGCGAAGTCGCGATCGCCGGGCGCAGCATCCCTCCAGGCCTACCGCCGGCCACCGCATGGATCGAGCTGCCCGCCGTGCGCGACCACGGTCCGGTCGATGTCGTCGTGACGTGCCTGGGCGATGGCGCTCCCCGTCTCGACCCCGCCGTCGATCTGGCCATCGCGACGTGCCTGGTCATCGATCTTGGGACGCCCTGCAACGTCTCCGGCCCGGCCAACGTCCCCGTGGTCGCCATCGCTGACCTGATGGATTGCGCGTCGCCTGACGCGGACCCGCGGAGGGCGGCCCTGCGCGCCGAGCTCCACGAGATCCTCGACGAGCGGCTGCGACCGGCGCTCGGCAAGGCGAGCAAGCCCATCGGCCAGCTTCGTGGTCATGTGGAATCATTGCGCCAGGTGGAGGCCGCCCGCATCCGCCGCCTCCACCCGGAAGTTGACCCGAACACGATCGATCTCATCACACGAGCGCTTGTGAACCGCATCTTCCACTCGCCCTCGGAGCGCCTTCGCGACCTCGATGACCCCCAGCTCGGGGCCAGCGTGGCGGCGCTCTTCGCCCCGGAGGAGGTCCGGTGACCTCGACCGCCGCCTGCCCCATCTCGCTCTCCGACCCGGTCAACAGCGCCATCCTCGCCGTCTCCGAGGATCGCATTCAGGGCTTCCACGCACGTCCGTTCGAAGAGATCGCGGCGCGCACGGAGCTTCCCCTGGAAACGGTGCTGGAGCGCCTGCGGGCGATGCTCGAAGCGGGCGTCGTGCGGCGGATCCGCCAGACGCTTCTCGCGACGAACCTCGCCCGAGGGGCGCTCGTCGCCTGGGAGGTGCCGCAGGACCGCCTGCAGGCAGCCTTCGACGAGATGTTCCTCAACGACCCCTTCTCCGGGCACGTCGTCATCCGCTCGACGGACGCTTCTACACCGGGGTCGGCTTACCGCCTCTGGACAACGCTAAAGGTGCCCCAGGGCTATTCGCTCGCCCGCCACGCCGAGATCCTGCGGGCGCGCGTGGGCGCGGAGGGCTTCCGCCTCATGCCGGCGAAGCGCCTCTTCGCTCTCGGCGTGGGCCATGTTCGCCGCCGCGAGATGGAACCGGGCAGCCGCTCCGACGAGCCCGGCGCCGTGCTCGACACCCGGATCGTCTCCCTCACGGGGCATGAGTGGCGAGTGCTGGAAGCGCTCAAGCGCGAACTGGAACCGCGCGAGGTCGTGGCCGATGTCTGGGAGCGCCGCGCGGCCGAGGCCGGGATCGAGCACGACGACTTCGTACGCACGGCCGCCAGCCTCAACCAGCGAGGCGTGATCGGGCGCTTCTCCACGTTCCTCGAGCACGTCAAGGAACTCCCCACGGGCGAGCATGTCACGCGCTACAACGCCCTCTTCCACTGGGCCGTGCCCGAAGGACGGGAGATCGAGACGGGCCGTGAGGTTGGCCGCCACCACATCCTCACGCACGCCTACTGGCGCGAAGGCGGCCCGGAGTTCGCGAACGTGAACGTCATGGCCGTCGCACACGGCACGGACAAGCAACTCGTGCTTGAGCACAAGGCCCACATCGACCGTCACCTGGAGGAGGCAGGCATCCCGGTCTCCTACACGAACGTCTTCTGGGGCGGCCGTAGCGAGATCAAGCCCTCCGAGATCTCGCCTTTCGCCTACGTCGCCTGGTGCGAAGCGAACGGCATCGACCCGGGCCAGATGCGGGAGGACGGCTGATGGAATACCGCAAGCTCCAGGGCACGGACATCTCCGTCTCCACGGTCGGTTTCGGCGTCTGGACCGTGGGCACGAACTGGTGGGGCGTCAACGACCGCGAGACGGGCATCGGGCTCCTGCGGCGCGCCTTCGACCTCGGCATCACCTTCTTCGATACGGGCGACACCTACGGCAACGGCAACGCCGAGACGATCATGCGCGAGGCCCTCGGCGACGTGCGCGGACGCATCACGATCGCAACCAAGTTCGGCTACGACCTGCCCAATCACCCAGACAGCGCGGGACAACAGGAACGCCCCCACGATTGGAGCGCGGGCTACATGCGCCGCGCCCTGGAAGCGTCCCTCGAACGCCTGGGCACGGACCACGTCGAGCTTTACCAGCTCCACAACCCGCGCCTCGATGCGATCCGCGACGACGCCCTCTGGGCCGCCCTCGACGACGCCCGCCGCGAAGGGCTGATTGGCGCGGTCGGCGTGGCCCTCGGGCCCGCGCTCGACGTCCGCCAGGTGGATGAGGCGATCGAGGCCATCCGCCTCCGGGGAGCGATCCCTCAAATCATCTACAACCTGCTCGAACAACAGCTCGGCCAGCCTGTCTTCCCTGTTGCGCGCGAAGCCGGCGTTTCCGTGCTCGTGCGTGTCCCCCACGCGTCCGGCCTGCTCGATGGCTCGGTCCAAAACGACACGGTCTTCGCCCCCGGCGACCACCGCAATTGGCGCGTGACCACGAACGAGCGCCGTCGCCTCTGGCTGGAGGACGGCCTCAAGAAGATCGAGCGCCTCGACTTCCTGGCCGATGGCCGCACCATCGGCCAGGCGGCGATCCAGTTTGTGCTCAAGGAGCCCACCGTCGCGGCGGTACTTCCGAACATCTACGACGAAGCGGGCCTCGAAGAATTCGCCGGGACCACGGACGCGGCGCCCCTCTCGGACGCCGACTATGCCCGCATCCAGGCGCTCCACGGGGAAAACTTCGGGCTCACTCCCGGGGGGGCGGCCGCGAATGGATAAGCAGGAACTGGCCGCGCCCCCGCCCGCCCGCCGCCCGGGCCCCATCGTCGACCTCGACCCGAGCGGCCAGGTCACGGGTAAAGAGCCCGACCACGCCACCCGCCA
>JBKKBS010000424.1:0-2905 GCA_046713815.1 Tepidiformaceae bacterium | reverse complement strand
TGCGCAGTCCGAATACCTCTCCCGGCGGTTGTACACCGTCTTCGTCGTGGATGCGCCGTCGGTCTACGCGTTAGGCTTCGACGCCGACGAGCGTGAGCTCCTGCTCCGCTACGCCTGGCCGCGCGCGTGGACGCAGCAGACGGTGTACGCTGGCCAGGGACGACGCGCGGAGCAGCAAATTACCGGTCACGAACCGACGCCGGCGCATCCGATGCTGCCGATGGCCCGGACGGTGACCAATCCCGCCTTCAGCGACTCGCTCGGTTGGCGTGGCAAGGGACTTCCCGGCGTTCGCGCTCGTTATGCACCGGAGTACGCCAAGCGACTCCTGCCACTGACGCATCAGTCAGCGATCTTCCGCAGAGGTGACTCCGCCCTGGTGGTCCTGTCCTACGACGCCAGTAACGACGCGGCGCTCACGGCTTCGGCGGCCAAGGGGGACTCGCTCACCGCGGCGCTGATCCTTACCAAGGGCGAACAGGCCGACGCCACCATCGTCAGGCTCGCGAAGCCCGGCGTGAAGGGGATCATCACCGCGCGCACCACCTGGGCGCCCATGTTGATGAGCGCCGAGGTGGCTGCGATCTCGCGCGCGACGCTGGCGCGCGCTCGTTATGGGATGCGGGCCAGTGATGTCGAAGGCGCGCGGGTCCAGATATCCGATCTTCTGCTCTTCGATCCGTACGACGACATGCCGCTCACGCTCGAGCAGGCGATTCCGCACGCTCGCTCGTCAAGCATCATCGGGCCGAACACGCGACTGGGCATCTACTGGGAGACGTACAACACGAATCCCCGCGGCGAGGGAATCCAGGTGGCGATCACCGTCGCCCCGGAAACAAAGGAAGGCGGCTGGATGCAGCGCGGGCTGCAGGCGCTGCGCCTCGCTCGTGAGGCGCAGCCGGTCTCGGTCGGCATCAACGACGTTTCGGCGCGCGGCCTGGGCTACTCGCCGCGCGCCGTCGTCGTCGATCTTTCCACCCTCAAGCCCGGGCGCTACCTGATGCAGCTGGAAATCACCGCCGCCGGAACGCCACCGGTCAGGGCGGAGCGAATGCTGTCTGTTCGGAAGTGAACAGTCGTCAGGCGCTGGGCATGTTGTAGAAGAAGTGCTCCCTGACGATTTTGCCATCCTTCACCGTGTAAAGCGCCATCTCCGTCAGCGGAGTGCGTTCACCCGACGGCTTGAAGGTGGCATCGAAGTTGTACCGCACCGCAAACTGGTCGCCGTCGCCGACAAAGGGACCAATGGCTTCGGCGGAGTGAACTTCGTGGTTGGCGAACCACCATTCGTTCTTCTGCCTGATCGCATCGATGCCGCGCATCTCGGCCGGCATCTCCGGCGACCCTGCCGATTCGACGCTGACGACGTCGGGCGAGTAGAGCTTTGCGATCGCGTCCATGTTCCGTCCCGCTTGGCAAAACGAGACGAGTTCCTGCGCGACGGCGGCGGTGGATGTCGTGGCGGTGTCGGTGGCGGTCATGATATTTCCGTGGTTGAATAGGGGACGGCTATTCTAGCACCGTCGCGCGAAAACGCGATGCCCAAGGGACGTAACGAATTCGTCCCCGGCAGATTCGACCGTTCTGCGGAATAACTTTCGAGCAGTGCACCCGCGGAGATTCCTGCGCGATTCGGTTCGTCACAGCTTTTTGTGGGCTGCATCGCTCGGATGTCGAATCCGAGACGACCGACCTTCGCGCGAAGCCGTCGCGGCTTCCGGACAGCGATGCGATCCGGGCGGCAACTGGCAGCCGCGTCCCCTCCTCGCACGGAACTCGACGCCGTTGTCAGGCGGAATTCGATGCACCGTGTCCTAAGCAGTGGGAGCCTGATCGGCGAAATACCATTTGAGACGAGAATTTCTGAGGGACGACGGATGAGATCTATACTGTTACTGACTTTGTGCGCCGCACTCGCGTGCTCAGGAACCTCAAGCGGCGTGAAGGACCCTGAACCATTGGTCGAAGGCTTCGTCGCCGTCGACGCGACGTCCGGTTTGGCCCCCGCCGGAGCGACCAACCCGCCTACGGTGCGCGTTGTTCGCGGCGGCATCGAAGTGCTGGGGCTGATGGCCGCCCCCGATCTCTGCCAGGAAGTGCGCGGAGAGCTGGCTCGCCAGGGGCAGGATCTGGTCGTCACCATCACGGCCACCTCACGTCTGGTGCTCTGCGCGCAAGCACTCGGCACGTATGCCTATCGAGTGGCCGAGGCGGTCCCGTCGGGTACGTACACGCTCAAGGTCAGGTACGTGTTCGAATACTCCGACTGGCCCGGAAAGACGGTCGTCGACACTGCTATTACGGTACCATAGACCGGAGACGGGAGGTCGGAGACGGAGAGCCGTGGCTGTGCATCGAAGTCCCCCAAGATGCGCTCTACCCGTCTAACCTCCCGTCTCCCGTCTCAGTAGTCAGCTTCGCGCGTTTCGAGCGCCTGGAGGTATCGCGCCACTGACCGCCTGACGACTCCCTTGGCATCGGGGCGCACGACCTTTCCCCACCAGGCGCCGTGTAGTTCCTCGAACGCATACTGTTCCACCACGCCGCCAATCCGCGCGACTTTGGCCGCTGGAAGCGGGATCAGATTGGGATAGCTATCCATAAAGCTCACCCGGCGCTGATCCATCACCACCTGAATGATGTCGCCGGTGAGCAGCGCGCCCTTGCCTCCGGCGCCAACGAGCCAGTGTAGCACGGCGCCACCGGCAAAGTGGCCGCCGCAGAGCACCAGCCGTACGCCGTCCACGCCAACATCCGAGAGGTCATGCGTCGCGCCTTCCCAGAACCGAACGGCGGGATCGCGACGCGTTACCCACTCCGCGTCCGCGACATGAACATAGACAGGACAGTCGAAAGCGTGCGCCCACTCCACCATCGTCGTGTAGTAGTGCGGGTGCGAGAT
>JBKKBS010000423.1:0-6076 GCA_046713815.1 Tepidiformaceae bacterium | reverse complement strand
GCGTGGTCTTTGATGTGGCCGTCAACGATGCCGAGGACGCCGCCGAGGGTCTGCTTGCCGAGACGCGGATGGTCGATCTCCATGGCGAGCTGGGAGTCTTTCATCTGGTCAATGACAGACATGAGCTTGCCGTGAGTCTCGCGGGTCTTCGTGACGGCCTGGTCGGCCGACGCGAGCTCGACGCGTTCGAGGGCCGGCGCCTCCACGCCAATCGCCTGCGCGATGCCCTGGCCGAAGAAGAGCCCGGACCCGGCGATGTGCTCAGCGACCTGGCGCGCGCACCAGGCGTCTTCGCCCTCACCAGTCAGGGCGGGCTTCGTCTCCCAATGCAGGCCTGCCTGCGCCAGCTCCGCGTCGTAGGCGGCGAAGGACGCCGTGATGTCAGTTCGGATGTCGTCTGCAGACTTTGTTTCGGTCAAGGTAGGTGCTCCTCGGAAGATTGGAGGCGTAGTCTCTCGTTGCCTGTTGCTACAGGCCACCGAGTGGCGGAGGCCTTCAGTCCTGTCCGATGCCGGCGTAAAGCGGAGCGCGCTTCTCGGCGAAGGCAGCCAGGCCCTCCTTGAAGTCCGGGCGATGAAAGCTGCGCTGCATGGCCGCGTCCGCGGCCGCGACGGCCGGCGCGAGCTCCGTGAACTGCGCGTCCCAGACGAGCTTCTTCATCTCCGCCATGGCGGCAGGAGCGGAGCGGGAGAGCGTCTGCTCGATGTACTCGCGGGCGGCGGGGATGAGGTCGTCGGCGGGCACGACGCGCGTAACGAGGCCCATCTCCTTCGCCTCGTCCGCGCCGATGATGCGGGCGGAATAGAGCAGGTCGAGGGCGTTGGCCATGCCCACGGTGCGCGGCAGCAGCCAGCTCACGCCATGCTCCGCGACGAGTCCGAGGGTGGCGAAGGCGGTACCGAAACGCGCGTTCTCCGAAGCGAAGCGCATGTCGCAGTAGAGCGTGTGGATGAATCCCAGGCCGACGGCGGGTCCGTTGATCGCGCCGATCAGCGGCTTGCGTGTGGCCAGCGGCCACGAATGCGCCTGCTGGTAGTTCGCTTCGATTCCGGAGGCGTTGCTCGGACGTGCGGAGATCGTGTTCGCGCCTTCAGTGGCAGCGATCGTGTTGAGAAGGCCCATATCGGCGCCAGCGCAAAACCCACGGCCCGCACCTGTGAGGATGACGCCCCGCACCCCGTCGTCGCGGTCCGCGCGGCCGAGAGCATGGCGGTATTCGCGCGCCATGGTATCGGTCCAGGCGTTGAGCTTCTCCGGGCGGTTGAGCGTGACTGTGGCGACGGCGCCCTGCACGTCGTAGAGGATGTCGGTGTATTCCATGTTCGTACCTCCTGCGGTCGTGCCGCGCATGATACGCCGTACAGCTCGGGGAAGCAGCTTGCGGCGATGGCGGACCCTACCCCACCGCCACCATTCGTTCGGATTCGATGCGCTCGGGCATGCCGCCCGCCAACGGTTCCACGTAGCGGCGGATGGCGAGCGCGGCCGCCGCGCCTTCGCCGGCGGCTGAGGCTGCCTGCTTCGTACTGCCCGCGCGGACATCGCCAGCGGCGAAGACGCCCGGCACGCTCGTTTGCATGCCCACGTCCGTGACGATGAAGCCGGTAGCGTCGGTCTCGACGAGGTCGCGGACGAGCTCCGTGTTGGGCGAAAGGCCGATGAAGACGAAAACGCCCGCTGGTTCCGTTTCGGTGAGTACGCCCGTTTCTGTGTTCTTGAGCGTCACCTTCGCGAGCTTGCCGTCGCCGTGGAACTCCACCGGCGTCGAACTCGTCAGGATCTCGATCCGGGGATGTGCGAGCACTTTTTCGACGACCACGCGGCTCGCGGAGAGCTGTACGTCGCGCGTCGCGATAGTGACTTTGCGCGCGAATTTCGTCAGAAAGATGCTCTCCTCGCCTGCGGAATTGCCACCGCCCACGACGAGCACGTCCTTGTCACGATAGAAAGGGCCGTCGCAAGTGGCGCAGAAGTGCACGCCCGCGCCGATAAAGTCCTCTTCACCGGGGACGCCGAGGCGGCGATAGGTCGATCCGAGGGCGAGGAGGACCGCCCAACTCCGGTACTCGTTGCCGTCGGCGGTCTCGATCACGCGGTAGTCACCGTCGGTAGCGACCGCGCTGACTTCCTGGGCAGAGAGGATCTCGACGCCGAAACGTTCGGCCTGGGCGCGGAGACGGTCAGCGAGCTCGGAACCGCTGATCCCCTCGGGGAAGCCCGGGAAATTGTCCAGGCGCTCCGTGACGCCGGCCTGGCCGCCGATGCCGCCGCGCTCGATCACGAGGGTCTCGATCCCTTCGCGGGCCGCGTAGAGGGCGGCGGTCAGGCCGGCGGGGCCGCTCCCAATGACGATCAGGTCGTAGAAGCGGTTGCGGGCGGCTGTCTGAAGCCCGAGCTTGGCCGCGAGTTCGGCGTTCGACGGCTCGATGAGGGTGGACCCGTCGCCGAAGACGAGCGTGGGGATGACGTGCTTCCCGTTATTCGCATGCTCGACTATGGCCATGCCCTCGGCGTTGCCATCGATGTCGACGAAGTCGTAGTGGACGCGTTGTTCGCCGAAGAACTGCTTCGTGCGCTTGCAGTCGCTGCACCAACTGGTGCCATACATGGTGATTGCGGTGTGGGCCAAGGGAACCTCTGCGGTGATGTCTACGGCATTGTCGCGCGGGAAGGCCTTGTATTTCACGCGCCTTCACCGGGGACGTGCCCCCGCCACGAGATTCAACCGGCGATCCAACAAAGGAGAAGGGCCTTTTAAGGCCCCCTTCTCTCGATTGCGATGGCGAGCGGCGGTCGATCAGCCTTCACGGCGGCCGCTGAAGGCCAGTCCGATTGTCGCGGCTCCGGCCGTCATGGCCAGCAGACCCGCCAGGGAAAAGAGGATAAGGTGGGTGCTTCCGGCGGCCGGACTGCCGGAGCCTGTCCTCGGCGGGGCGGGTGTTGCGGTGGTGGTGGCGCCCGCGACTATGTCGACCAGCGGAGCTTGCGTCGGCGTGCTCGTCGGCGTAAGCGTCCCGGTGGGCGTGGCTGTCGGTATGGCGGTGTTCACGGGCGTACTCGTGGGCGTAAGAGTCCCGGTGGGCGTGGACGTGGCGGTGGCGGTGTTCACGGGAGTAACGGTGGGAGTGAGCGTGCCCGTGGGGGTGGCCGCTGGCGTATTGGTTGCCGTGGGCGTGTTGGTGGGGGTAAGAGTCCCTGTGGGCGTCGCCGTGGGCGTGTTTGTTGGAGTGT
Organism: Tepidiformaceae bacterium; assembly: GCA_046713815.1. Taxonomy (GTDB): domain Bacteria; phylum Chloroflexota; class Dehalococcoidia; order Tepidiformales; family Tepidiformaceae; genus JBBDMZ01. Next base: position 2,845 of record JBKKBS010000423.1, on the reverse strand, counting down.
TGGTGGGTGTATTCGTCGGGGTGTTCGTGGGCGTCTGGGTGCCGGTGGGAGTGTTGGTCGGGGTATTCGTGGGCAGCTCATCGTCTACCTTGAAGTTGTCTGTCTTCTGCACCGTTACCCCTGTTTGCGAGCACTCGGTAGGCGCGACGCCGACCTGGCTCGACGCGTACTGGTAGAGAGCGAACTTATAGACGCCACCGGGATTGCTGGTGTCCAAGAAGGGAATGAATTGAATCGTGACTTCGGGATCACCAGCCGAGCGGCTGTCGGTTCCGGTGCCATGTGAACCGGTGTAAACGATCTCGCCGTTCAAGACCTCGAAGGAACGCTGCCCCGCCGCGTCCGTGCTGAGAAGTTCGGTAGAGTTCGGGTTGTAGACGCTGAAACAGTAGAACGCATCTGGCAGAAAGTCCGACGACGGGCCCCCATTCAGGTAGACTTGGGCCTTGGATAGGTACTGGTTGCAGTTTACGCCGCCGCCACCGCCGTTGGGGCATGGGCTATCTGCCGTTACGGTCTGAATGCTGGTGTAGACGGCATACTGGTCGCCGGGGGCAGCGCTGGCACCGGGACCCGTACCCATGAGGCCGACTGCCGCAAGGATCGCTCCGCAGGTGCTGGTGAGCGCGATGAGCGCAAGGCTCGCCCGGTGGCGTGCGCTCTTTCCTTGAAGTGCGAGTGTCAAGTGTTCTCCTCCACTGAATCAGTCCGTGTCTCTCACGCGCGGACAAGCTCAACGAACGACGATTCGTGAGATTTAGCGCAGAACCTGATTATGCACCGGCTGTCAACAGTGCATCACCAGGCGTACACCGTCTGTTCACGGGGTCACATTCAGCGACATGAAATCTGGTAGCAGCGCGATTGATCCTGCAACGTCACCGGGCATCCACCGCCATTCCCGTCCCGCAACCGATGTACTCAGTAGAGGCCCCCGAAACGACACTGAGCGGCCTGGGATGGGACGATGGGAACGACGTGGTGGCGGCAATTCCTGGCCGTTTGGCTGGGGCTCCTTGGCCTCGCATTGATGGCGGGCGGTGGTTTACATGCAGGCGGTCGCGATGCCCGCGCGCTCCTAAACTGCGACGTTGCCAGTTACAGCAACGACGGTGAGGAGCTGGCGTTCCTCAGCCTGCTGAACGGTTACCGCAGCCAAAACGGGCTCGGCCCACTGACGATCAGCGCCACCCTCAATCGCACCGCCGCATGGATGGTCGATGACATGGGCGCCAACAGTTACTTCTCCCACACCGACTCGCTCGGCCGATCGGCCTACAAGCGGGCCGTGGATTGCGGCTACGCGGGAGGGGCGGGCGAGAACCTGGCGGGCGGCAGCGCTTGGGACACGGCACAGGAGGTCTTCGACGCCTGGAAGGCGTCGCCGGGGCACAACGCCAACATGCTCGGTAGCTACTACTCGGAGGCGGGCATAGCGCGGCTGAACGCGCCCGGATCTTCCTACGGCTGGTACTGGGCGACCGAATTCGGCGCGGGCTCATCGGGTGGCGCCGACCCCACCGCGACCGCAACGGCCGCCAATACCGCGACGCCAACGAAGACTCCAACCCCGGCGACGGTCGCGGCGACGGCCACTTCCACGCCCACCGCGACCGGATCAGCAGCGACGAATACGCCGACGAAGACACCGACTCCAACGAGCACGCCTGCGATCGGCGCCACGGCGACGGCGACGAAGACACCAACACCGACGAGCACGCCAGCGGCCAGCGCGACGGCTACGCCGACGACAACAAACACTCCTTCAGGCGCGGCCCCGACGAAGACACCGACGCCAACGTCCACGCCGGCCGCTGGTGGCAACGGCGCAATCCAACCGAAGTCGACGAATCACTGGTGGCCCCCGGCCGCGAAAACAGGGACTCCTCCGCCGACGCCGGCATCACTCGCGTTGCGGCGGGGCGCGAACCTGGTGGCCTGGCCGGGCGATGACGCCCCGCCGGCAAAGGCGGTCAAGTCCGCGGGCGCGACCGTGAGCATGGTCTACCGCTGGGACGCTGCTTCCAGGAAGTGGCAGCGCTATTCGCCGACGCTGCCCGCGTTCGCCAACAGCCTGACCACCATGCGCAAGGGCGAGGCCTACTGGGTGATCAGCACCGGGCAGGCGCAGGTGCTCGTCCCCTGAGGCGTTCCGTAGCTGCGCCCCTCCGTGGGCGCGGGCAAGTGCGATCACGTCAACGCCTCGCGGATGTGGACGCTCCCGTCCTGTACGATGCGGGCGTGGATGGAGACGCGCTTCAAACGACGCTGAACGCGGGATTGCGCACGCTCGACGGGGACGGGCGACCGAACGGCCTGCCCGTGCCCGTCGACGCGCTGGCGGGCGTAACATCGCTTTTGGTCGTGGACCTCGAGATGAGCGGCCCGAACGCACAAATGCACGAGGTGCTGGACCTGGGCGGCGTGCGCGCACAACTGGCGCCGGGACTGGCGGAGGAGGAGGCGTACGGGGCGAAGGTGCGGCCCAGGCACATCGGCAACGCGGTCCTCGGCGCGCTCAAGGTGACCGGCTACAGCCCGAAGGCGTGGAAGTCGGCGGTCGAACTTGACGAGGCGGTCGAGAAGTTCACGGCGATCGGGCGCGGGGCGGTGGTGACGGGGTGGGGCATCGGGCAGGACATGGCCTTCCTCGTGGAGACGTACAAGCGGTTGAACCAGCCGTGGCCGTTCGCGTTGCTTGCCCTGGACGTGCAGCCGATCGCGCGCATCCTGTTGAAGGATGGCGCCGTGGACCGATTCAACCTCGGCCACGTTGCGGACCGGCTCGGCATCGGCCGCATGGGCGAACACGGCGCCCTCGCGGACGCCTACGCGACCTACGACG
>JBKKBS010000422.1:0-3703 GCA_046713815.1 Tepidiformaceae bacterium | reverse complement strand
GTGGGGAAGAACGACTCTGATCACATGCGAGGGGATGCCGGAAGTGACTTGCTCGCTTCTTGAGTAGCCGCAAGTGCCATTCTTTGAGAACGACATTGCGAAGCCGTAAACGGGCCCGGCGGGCGCCTTCGAAAACGGATTAAATCAGCTCTTGCGCACGCGAGCCGCGCGGCGCACACAGGTCTTCTCCTGCAATCGGGCACCTTTCCGGGTTCTTCCCGGCGCCCGTATCGGCAACGACTGCGCCGTCGGGAACGTTGAGACCGCGATAGCCGCTATGACTCGAGCTAGCCCGCGAACGCTTCGATCGCTTCGTCGGAGAAGTTCGCATTCGAGTAGACGCGTTGCACATCTTCGAGATCTTCGAGCCCGTCGATCAGCCTGAGGGCCTGCTGTGCGGCCTTGTCGTCCAGGTCGACCATGACCTTCGGCACCATCGCGAAGTCCGCGTTCTCGATCTCGAGGCCCGCCGATTCGAGGGCCTTGCGCACCGGCTCGAGGTTCGCGGGTTCCGTCTGCACTTCGATGACGTCGCCTTCGACCTGGACATCATCGGCGCCAGCGTCGATCGCCTGGAGCGCAATCTCGTCGGCGTCGCTGCCGTTGACGGGGATGGTGATCACCCCCTTCGCCTCGAACTGCCAGGCGACGGAGTTGGTCTCACCGAGATTGCCCCCGGCGCGGCTGAACTGGTGCCGGATCTCCGCGACGGTGCGGTTCCGGTTATCGGTCAGCGCGGCCACGATGATGGCGGTTCCGCCCGGGCCGTAGCCTTCGTAGGTGATCTCGTCGAGCTGCTCGCCGTCGGCGCCGCCCGTGGCCTTGGCGATGGCGCGCTCAATGTTGTCGCTTGGCATGTTCGCAGCCCGTGCGCGCTGCACGGCAAGGCGCAGCTTGAAGTTCATGCCCTGGTCACCGCCACCCTGCTTGGCGGCGAGCATGATCTCCCGCGCGAGCTTGGTGAAGAGCGCGCCGCGCTTGGCGTCGACGGCGCCCTTCTGGCGTTTGATCGTGGACCACTTGGAATGTCCGGACATTTCCGAACCTCATGAGCGAGTTTTGTGTTGACCCAGTCTAGAAGGCTGCGCAAGTAGGTTGTAGCGCGGAGGGGCCAGGTTGTAGGTGGCTCAGGTGCTCGGCATCACAGCGGCGAGCGCGGGATGTCCGTGAGTGTGCAAACGTCCAGCCCGCTACGTCCTCAATTTGGCATTGCAACGCCACCATGGCGGTCGGGGCGTCTGCGAAGATGCTGAAATTGCGCTACATCGCATCCTCGTTGACACACGCGCGCGGACTGCGCGCGCCGGCGCGGCATCGTTCCGCGGCGCCCGCCCCGCATTCGCGCGCGAGGGCTACTTGATCCAGGCCGCTTCAGTGCCGACCGCGACGGGTCGCGCTTCGCCGGTCGTCGTATCCAGCAGCCAGGTGAGCTGGAAGCTGACATCGTTCATCTGCTCGAAACTCGTGAAGGTGACGCGGTCGGGGCCGATAGCGTCGAGGTCGGCGATGTTCCAGAAGGAGAGGACGCGGCGTTGGCCGGTGGCGACATCGCCGATGGTGATACCGTTGCTGCCCTTGGCCGCGAGCGACTCGTGGTAGACGATGCGCCCGTTGTCGAGCACGTCGACCAGTTGTCCGACTGAGCCGCCGCACTTGCCTGCCGGTTCGACGATGCGCCCGGCGCGGGTGAACTCACGCATCGCGCCGTTCGCCAGGTCAACGATGCGAAGTGGGCCGTACACGCCTCCGACGAGTCCGTACGACTGGTCGGGTGAGACGACAAGGCCGCTGTAGCAGGCCTTTTCGTCCTGCTGCTCCGAGATCTTCGTGACAGCGCCGCCGAGGGTTACACGATACAGCCGCCTGCAGTCGCCGCTGACGATAACGCCCGAACCGTCGGGCAGCCACGAGGGAGCGACCCATTTCTCGCCGGGGATCGTGTAACGAGTGACTTCGCCCGTGCTCGTATCGAACACGCCAAACGACCACGGACAGCCATCGCCGCAGCCCTGGGGCTGAACGAGCAGCTTGCCATCGTGGCTCCAAGCGCCGTCGCTCACGTTGTCGACTCGATACTCAGAGCCACTCTCAAGGTGACGGACGACCATCGTCAGCTTGTCGCCGGACTGCGTGCTCGTCGTGACAACGGCATAACGGCCGTCGGGCGAGATGCTGGATTGGCCAGAACCGATGCCCCACTGGCGGTACTCCAACGAACCGAGCGGCCGCAGTTTCCCGGAAACATCCATAGCGGTGTAATCTGTCACGCTCGCCTCATTCAGCCAACGCGTGGTTTGGAGGACGAGCGATGAGAACCCGTCGAGGAATGCGCGGCCCGAGACGGGCTCCATGTAGACAAAGCGGGTCGCGAGCCAGCCACGACCGAGCGCGTACCGCCAGGTCTCGCCGTCACCCTCGATTGCGTCGCCGTGGAGATACACGATCTCGCCTTCATTCAGGCAGAAGCGCGGGTCGGACTCGAACTTTTTGCTTGGCACGGGCCGTACGTTGAGGCAGTCGCCGTCACCGGTGTGGACAACCGCGCGGTCGGCGGCGATCGGTCCCAACGGGAGAGTCCGCTGCTCCTTGGGCGGCGGTGGTGCTTCCTTCGTGGGAGCGGGAGTGGGGGCGCCTGCTACGAAGGCCGTGGGGGTGAAAGTAGCGGTTGGTGTCAGAGTGGCCGTCGAGACGCCCGTCGGAGTCGGCTTCTTCCCGCCGGGCTCAGCCTCCGCGCTGCCGGCGACCATGAACACGCCCGCGCCCACGAGGAACATCATGCCGAGGGTGCCGCCGAAGGCGAACGCGGCGCGCACAGGGTGCCTGCGCAGTGATTCGGGCGCCGGGTTCCTGATGCTCATCGTCGTGTCTCCACCATTGGTGTTAGTGAGCAAGACGACGGACGGCCGCGGAAAGTTCCCGCCGGGATATTACGATTGTTGCGCGGTGACCTGGACCTGCAGGGTCACGTCGTCCTCGACGCTGACGAAGCCCGCGATGCTGGGCGGCGCTACGCCAAAGTCCGCGTACTTGAAGTTCACGGTGGCGAGCGCGGTGAGGATGTTGCCATCACGCTTCGCTTTCACGTCCCACGTCACTTCCCTCTGCACGCCGTTGATCTCGAGCATGCCGGTGAGCTTCAGCTCGGTGTCCGAACTGGCATTGAGCGACGCCACGGGCCCAGTCAATGCCTTCGCCAAAAACGTAGCGTTGGGGAATCGGGACGTCTGGAGGGCGTCCTGTACGCGGGTGTCGCGGCGCGACTCGTTGCTCGTCAACTTCCGGAGATCGACCGTGAACTTCGACTCCTTCGTGGGGTCGAGTCCCGTGCCCTGGAGGTAGAACTGCCCGGCGACCTGCTTCGTCGTGCCTTTTGCGGTGGAGGGGAGCGACAGGCTCGCAAGCTTTTCGTCCGCAAAGTAGGCTGCGTCGGAGCGATCAGGAAGGACAGCGAATCCTCCGGCGCTACCGGCTGGCGTTGTCGCCGCGGGACTGGATCTTGGAGCGGCCGTGTCCGCGGGCGCGGTGGCGGTCGACCTCAGGTCGGCCGGGATTGCCGGCGCGGCGTCGGCCAGTTCATTGTCCTCGCGAATGAGAAACCACCACCCGGCGGCGGCGGCGACCACGATGAGCGCGACGGCGGGCACGCCGAACAGGAGCAGGCGACGAAACATGAGTAATCCTTGGAGCACAGGTCTCCTGAGAT
>JBKKBS010000421.1:0-2549 GCA_046713815.1 Tepidiformaceae bacterium | reverse complement strand
GACGCCGAGGGCGTCTCGAGCGTCCGCGGCCCGACCGCGCGCGTGGCGGTACCGCTGCTTCGCGAAGGTGCGGTCGTCGGCCACATGGTGTGCATTCGGTTCGGCGCTCATCCCTTCACCGACCGGCAGGTCGCCCTTGTCCAGGCCTTCGCGGACCAGGCGGTGATCGCGATCGAGAACGCGCGGCTGTTCAACGAGCTGCAGTCGCGGACCGACGAGCTGACCGAGTCCCTGGAGACACAGACTGCCATCTCCCAGGTGCTCGCCATCATCAGCAGCTCCCCCACGGACGTACAGCCGGTGCTGGACGCGGTCACCGAACGGGCTGCCGAGCTTTGCGGAGCCGAGCAGACAATCATCAGCTTCATCGAGAACGGCCACTCGTGGCCCGTTAGCCGCTACGTGCCGCACGGCCTCGAATCGAATCCCGCACCACACGGGCGCGCGCCTATTGCGGGACGCTTTGTCGAGCTCGCCGTCCAGTCTGGCCAGCCGCACCACTTCCACGACACCATGGAAGTGCTTGCGCGCGACTATCCCGCTTCCGTCCCCTTTGCGAAGCCGTTCGCCACCGATCGCGTGACCGTGCTCACGCTTCCGCTTTTTCGTGAAGGCGCGGTCATCGGTATCCTCCAGGCCACGCGCGGCGACGGCGTCGCCTTCACGGACCTGCAGGTGACGACGCTGCAGACGTTCGCTGACCAGGCGGTCATCGCCATCGAGAACGCGCGGTTGTTCAACGAGCTGCAGGAGCGCAACCGCGAAGTCACGGAGGCACTGGACCAACAGACGGCGATGTCGGAGGTCCTCGAAATCATCGGCCGCTCGCCGACGGATCTCCAGTCGGTGCTGGACGCGGTCGTGGAACGGGCAGCGCGGCTAACGGATACAGAAGTGGCGTCTACAACGCTGCTCAACGGCGAGGAAGGGGAACTCGTGGCCGTCTGGACGCGCGGGAGGAAGGAGCGGTCGGTGAGCCTCAGCCGGCCCCTCAGATTCCCAGACGTGCGAAATCCGAAGTACATCGCGTCCGTCCCCTACGTTGAACATCGCACGATCTCACTCCCAGGCGGACGGGAAGCGGTGGAGGAGCAGTTCCCCGGCGAAGCTGAAGTGCAAGCAAGGTTGCGCGACCAGTACGGCTCGATTGTGGCGGTGCCATTGATGCGAGGGTCCGAGGCCTTTGGCGCGCTCTGGGCGACTCGCCCTTCGTCTGACCCGTACACCGCACGCCAGATCTCAATACTCGAGACCTTTGCCGGTCAGGCGGTCATCGCGATCGAAAATGCCCGCCTGTTCAACGAGCTGCAGGAACGGAACCGTGAGGTGACAGAGGCGCTTGACCAACAGACCGCGATGGCTGAAGTGTTGAGCATCATCAGCAGTTCGCCGACGGACGTGCAGCCAGTACTTGAGGCGCTGGTCGAGCGTGCCGCCCGGCTCTGTGGGGCGCAAGCGGGCTACTTCCAGATGATGGAAGGAGAAAACTCTCGCGTGGTCGTCTCCTTCGATGAGGATGGTGGCGAGGGTGCGTGGCTCCCCGCGGGGCACACGGCGCCGGCTGCGGGGCGTGTCGTGGGCGAGACCGTTGTGATGCGGGACACGGTCCACGTCTGGGGTACGCCAGAGGATCTGGAGGGTCGATTCCCCGAAACAGCCCGCATCCATCGCGAGCAGGGTACCAAAGAGGCCACCCTGTTGAGCGTCCCATTAATGCGCTCGGGAACGGTGATCGGCGTGCTCATGGTGATACGGAAGCGCTTGTTGCCGTTCGCGCCGAACCAGATCGCCCTCATGGAAACGTTCGCGGACCAGGCCGTTATCGCGATCGAGAACGCGCGACTCTTCAACGAGCTCCAGGACAGTAACCGCGTCGTTTCGGAGGCACTGGCGCATCAGACCGCGATGGCAGACGTGCTGAGTATCATCAGCCGCTCCCCGACGGACCTGCAGCCAGTCCTCGATACGATCGCGGCTACCGCTCGTCAACTGCTCGCATCCGACGGGGGCTCCATCTGGCAAGTCAATGACGGGGTGCTCCAATGCTCGGGCGCGGATGGCAACCGCCCGCCCGAAGGTCTCGCGTTTCCAACGGAGCCGACATCGGTGACCGGTCGTGCGTTTGTCGAGCGGCGCACCGTGCACCTCCAGGTCGCACGGCTCACGGGCGAGGAGAGGGCGCAGTACCCGCTCTCGCTCGCGGTGAAGGAGGACCACCGGCGACCGGACAGTTACCAGGTGATGCTGGCGGTGCCACTGCTGCGCAGTGGAGAATCGATAGGCGTACTCGTGGTCGTTCGCAGGCGAGATGTGCCGTACTCGGTGATCGAAATCGACATGCTTCGCACGTTCGCGGACCAGGCAGTGATCGCGATCGAGAACGCGCGGCTGTTCCACGAGCTCCAGGAGAGCAACCGCCAAATCACCGAGGCGCTCGACCAGCAAACGGCGATGGCGGAGGTGCTCGGGATCATCAGCCACTCGCCCCGCTCGGCCACACCGGTGTTCGCTGCGATAGCACGCGGGGCGGCGCGGTTGTGCGAGGCCGA
>JBKKBS010000420.1:0-7796 GCA_046713815.1 Tepidiformaceae bacterium | reverse complement strand
GCGCTGACCACGCCCGCAGGTATCGCGATGAGCAGCCCGATGATCGTTGCCAGGAACGCTAGCTCGATGGTTACGGGCGCGGCCTTCCAGATTTGCGGGGACACGTCCTGGCGGTTGTAGAGGCTCTCGCCGAAGTCGCCTCGCAGCGCGTTCCCGGCCCAGTCGACGTACTGCACGACGAGCGGGCGATCCAGGCCTGCCTCCTTGCGGAGATGGTCCTGGGTCGCCTTGTCGATGCCCGAGGTGGCGGATTGCGCGGCGAAAACGTCCCCGGGGAGGATGCGCGCGAGGGCGAACACGAGAATGCTCACCCCCACCAACACCGGAACCATGAGCAGCAGGCGCCGCAGGATGTACTGGGTCATCAGACTCCCAGAGACGGGGTCTCGTCGTGCCAAAGTCCGGCGAGACCCGTGACGCTATGCGATCGTCCGGATCAGGCTTCGAGCCAGACCTGTTCGAACATGGACTGCAGCCCCCAGCCAGCCGGGTCGCTGTATTGGTTGATCAGCCAGTTGTGGACCTTCTTGTCGTGGAAGAAGAAGGTTGGTCCCTCGATCAGAGGGATGAGATACGGCCGTGTGTGGACCTTGTTCCAAATCGATTGGTAGGCCGCCTTCTGCTCGCCAGTATTCGTCGACTCCGTGAGCTTCTTGATGCTCGAGTCGAGTTCCGGGTCGTTGATCTTCAGCGCGTTGCGACCGGAGGTCGACTCAAGAAACGTCTTCATCACGAGCGGCTGGTATCGCGGTACCGTGGAGATAAAGCCGAGCGCCATGTTGTCGAACTGGCCCTGGCTGAACTTCGGTCCATAGGCGGCGAAGTCAGACTGCTGGAGCTTCATGTTGATCCCCGCCGCCTTCAGCTGCTCCGCGATGAACTGGATCTGGTCGGTGAGACCCTGGCTGTAGGGGGCATAGTCGCAGGTGACATCCAACGTGCCCGTGATCCCGGCCGCGGCCAGGAGCTTTTTCGCATCTGCGACATCGTACTTTGTCACCGCACCCAAGTCTGGCTCCTTGTCGAAGTAGTCCACCCAGGTGAAGTTTCCGAGCGCGTTGGGCTGGAGGTCGCCGAGCAAGACCTTCGCGAAGGCGGCCCGATCCCACGCCTTCGAGAATGCCTGGGCGACCTGAGGGTTGTTGAACGGAGCCTTGTCGGATTTCAGACCGAGGAACCAGACGTTCGCCTGCCAGCGGCTCTGGAGCTTGAGGACCGTGCCGTCGGCCTTGCGCTTCATGTCGTCTTTGTACTGGTCGGCTGTCCCGAGCCCGTCTCCGCGGCCGACGGGGAACTGGCCCGTCAGGTACGCTTCGCGGCCCGTGGCCGCATCCTTGTACGGCACGTACTCGATCGCATCGAGATATGGTTTGCCCGAGACGTAGTAGTCCTTGTTCTTGGTGTAGTGCGCGCTGGTGTTCGCCGTGTACTGGTCGAGGATGAACGGTCCCGTGCCGATCGCGCGCTTGGAAAAGTCGCCATCGGCCTGCGCGACTTCCTTGGGCAGCATCACGATACGCATCTCCGCGAGGGCGGGGATGAGATAGTTGATCGGCTGCTTGAGCGTGATCTTAACGGTCTGCGCGTCCGGCGCCTCGACCTTGTCGATCGGCAGCCACGCCGTGCCGAACTCAGGGCTCGCCGCGTACGACTCCAGCGTGAATTTGACGTCTTCCGACGTGAACGCGCGTCCGTTGAGGGGAGCGACGTTCTGCCACTTCACGCCCGGCCGTAGCTTGAGCGTGACGGTGCCGGGCGTAGGACTCTCGGAGCCCGTTGCGATATCCGGCACCGTCTCGAATTTCCATGGGTGATACGGGCTGAGCTCCGACCCGTACTTCGGCCGGAAGAGCCGGGAGTACACCGGTGTGTACACGTTCGCGCTCTCGAACGAGGAGGACTTGATCGGGTCGAGTGAGGCGGCCTTGATCCCCACTCCGTATTTGAGGGTGCCACCCGCCTTCGCTTGCAGGGCCAGGTCTGGCTTGTTCTGCAGCCACTCGAATCCGGTGATTGCGGCCGCCGTAGGTTGGGCCGTTGCCGTGGTGCCGCCGCTTGGGCCAGGGCTGCTGTCGCCATCTCCGTCGTCATCATCGCCGCAACCGACTGCTAGCAAGGCCGCGCCACCAACGGTGGCAGTGACGGCTCCCCGAAGGAGTTGGCGGCGTTGGATTCGCTTCCAGTAAATCGCTGTTCGCTCGATTTCCATGAGTCCCTCCGTGTGCTATGCCGGCAGTCTGGATTCTGCCCACCTGCCGCCAGACTGCGCGTCCCCTTGGCCGTTACGGTTGCGCTTGGTAATTCGGTCGATAGATTGCGTCCCCCGTGCCGGCTCAGGTTGAGTTGCGTGTGACTTCGTCTTCGCCGGTCGGTCACCGCCTCGCTGTAACATACGTCCCGAAAGGTTGCGCGGTTTGTATCATTGGGTAATCAGGCCTGTCAATGTTTGCGTTCGTCAAGCTTGACACACCGATCCTCTTTTGTTTACAAAGCGGAGGCCGGGAATTGTCCGTGGCGCGCAGTCCGCGCCGTGGCATGGCGGCAATTACTTGAAGGGGTCATCGCCTTGGCCGAAGTTACCGAAGAACTGGAACGAATCGATTCGAGCGAAGTCGACCGCTGGATCGGCCTGCCGGTCGGTGGGAGCCAATTGAAGGACCCCATCACGCGCAACGACATTCGCCGCTGGGCGCAGGGCATGCAGAACCCGAACCCGCGTTACATTGACGAAGCATTCGCCTCGGAAAGCGCGCTCGGGGAGTTCGTCGCCCCCCAGTCCTTCACTATCTGCACCGACGTGGGCCACGGGGCCACTCCGTCGATCCAGGGAACCATCCCGGACTCACACATGCTCTTCGGGGGCGACGAGTGGTGGTTCTTCGGCCCCCGCATCCGCCCCGGCGACAGCATGCGTTCCGAGCGCCTCGCGTTCGACTATAAGATCGCCAATACGTCATTCGCCGGCCCCACAATGTTCCAACGCGGAGACACGACCTACGTCAACAATCTGGGCGAGGTTGTCGCCAAGCAACGATCGACCTCCATCCGCTACCTGGTTGCGAACGCTCACCGTCTGAATTCGTTGAAAGAACTGGAGCGCGAGCCCGATTGGACGGACGAGGAGCTCATGGCCGTCGATCGAGAGAAGCTCGAGTACTATCGCACGTTTCACGGCCACGTCACCCGGAACTGGGACGACACGAAGAAGGGCGAGCGCTTGCCGCACGGCGTAATCGGCCCCCACTCCCTCCAGTCTTTCTCGACTGAGTGGCGGTCGTACCTCTTCACGGTCTGGGGGTCGAGCTACAACGATGGACGGCCAACATCGACTTCGCAGGCAGGTTGGCTGCCCGAGATGTCGCGAGACGAGAAGGCCGCGGAGGTCGATCCGGGCCACGCCGACGGCCTCTATCACGGGGCATCGCGGGGTCACACGATCGACCGCTACGCGAAGCTTATCGGCGTGCCTCGCGCCTATGGCTACGGCGCGTCGATGGGCGCCTGGGTGTTGGATTACGTTAGCAATTGGGCTGGCGAGACGGGCTTCGTCACCCACAGCAACATCTCTTACCGGCATCCGCCCCTCGTCGGAGATGTCACCTACCTGGATGGCGAAGTCGAGGACACGCTCGCCCAGGACGGTGACGGCCACGGACTGGTGAAGTTGCGCGTGATGATGACTACCCAGACCGGCGTACAGATGGCGAGGGGAACGATCGACGTTCGCCTGCCGCGCTCGTGATCGGGAACGCGCGCCAGCCAACGACGGCGGGGAAGTGAGAGGATTGTGCTATTCGCGCCGGATTTGCTCTCGGGACAGGTAGCCATCGTTACTGGCGGAGGTACGGGGATTGGCCGCGGCATCGCCCTCGAGCTGGCCCGTGCGGGGGCATCGATGGTTCTCGCTGGCCGACGCCCCGAACCGCTCGAGGTTGTCGCCTGCGAACTCCGGGCGCTCGGCGCGTCCGCGCTTGCCGTCCCCACCGATGTCCGTGACTACGATGCGGTTACAGAGCTCGCGGCGGCGGCCGTGGAGCGGTTCGGCCGCATTGACATCCTCGTGAACAACGCCGGCGGCCAATTCGGGAAGCCTCTCAGCGAACTCTCGCCCAACGGCTGGAAGAGCGTTATCGACGTGAATCTCAACGGTGTTTTCAACTGCACGAGGGCCGTCGGCGAAACAATGATTGCCGCGGGTCATGGGAAGGTCGTGAACATCATTGCCGGGTTCACCCGCCGGGCTGCCCCGCACCTCGCCCATTCCGGAGCGGCCCGCGCCGGAGTGGAGAACCTGACACGGTCGCTGGCCATTGAATGGGCGTCGCACAACATCCAACTCAACTGCATCTCTCCGGTCGTCCTCACTGAAGCAATGGCGAAGAACATGGGAGACCGCGCGGAATCCTTCGTGGACTCCGTGCCCGCCAGGCGCTACGCCTCGCTCGAAGAGGTGGGCTGGCTCGTCGTCTACCTCTGTTCCCGCGCGGGAGACTACATAACCGGCGAACATATCGCTCTCGACGGCGGCTACTGGCTCAATGTTGGCCTCGGGGGGCAGCGCTGATGGGCCCCATGGGACCGCTCACCGGTTTGCGCGTCATCGACCTCACCCAGGGCGCGGCTGGACCGTACTGCACGAAATTGCTCGCCGCCTACGGCGCCACCGTCATTAAGGTTGAACGCCCTCGTACTGGTGACGTTATGCGCCATTGCGGGCCATTCGTCGACGATCTCCCCGGCCCCGACCGGAGCCTTTCTTTCCTCCATCTCAACGTGAACAAACGCGGCGTGACACTCAACGTGGCCTCCGCCACCGGCAGAGAGCTATTGCTCAAGCTTGTGAAAGGCGCTGATGTCGTCGTCGAGAGCTTCCGCCCGGGCACCCTGGATCGCCTCGACCTCGGCTACGACGTACTGCGTTCGATGAAGCCCGCCCTGGTGGTCACCTCTATCTCGAACTTCGGTCAAACAGGCCCGAACCGCGACCTGCCAGCGAGCGAGATCGTGCTCTACGGCATGGGCCACGCCATGTTCGGCACGGGCCAGCCCGACGCATCGCCGATGTCGATGGCTCCGCGCGTAAACCTCCAGTTCGCGGGCCAGACGGCGGCCGTCGCGACGATGGGCGCCGTCCTCGGATCCGCGTCACATGGCTGTGGCGATTGGATCGATGTCTCAATCATGGAGACCTTCGCGAGTTCGGTGGATCGGCGCGCGATCTCGCTCACGGCCTTCGACTACACAGGAGAAAAGATGGTACGCCTTGCCTCGGTGCAGGGTATGTCCGTGCCCCCTCCCTACAACCCCTGCGCGGACGGATACTTCCACGTCACCGTGGGCACGGTGTGGTGGGAAACGTTCGTGGCGGCGGTCGACGAGCCGTTCATGCGCGACCCGAAATTCTCGCCGCCCTTGACCGATCCGCTCGCACGCGAAGAGTTCGACGCGTTCTGGATCCCGTGGTGCATGGAGCGTACCAAGCGCGAAATCGTCCAGACGTTCCAGGCGAAGGGCCTCCCCGTCGCCCCGGTGAACTCGATCGCCGACCTGATGGCCGACCCACACCTCGAAGTGCGCGGATTCTTCCGCGCGGTCACCCATCCGATCGTTGGGTCCGCGCGCTATCCTGGTCTCCCCTTCCAAATGCACAACACGCCCGGCGGCTACTGGAAGGCAGCGCCGACGCTCGGTGAGTCCAACGAAGATGTCTTCGGCGAACTCGGAATATCGCGCATCGAATTGAGCCGGCTGGCGTCTGCGGGGGTCGTCTGATGCCGCTCCCGCTCGAAGGCTACCGCGTGCTTGATATGGGTGTCGTGCTGGCGGGCCCGCAGGCGGGGCTCCTCCTCGCGGATCTCGGCGCGGAAGTGATCCGCGTAGAGTCCACGCAGCACTTTCCGCCCCAGACGCGCGGCATCTTCGCCCATCCGACGAAGGAATCGGTCATGGCCAGCATCCCGACAGCTGGTGGCTATCCCATGCGCGAACCTGGAGAACGTCCCTGGAACCGGTTTCCCTGGTTCAACACGACGGCTCGCAACAAGCTCGGCATGACCATCGACCTGAAGCAGCCCCGGGGTGGGGAGATCTTCCGGCGGCTCGTCGCCATCAGCGATGTGCTGGTAACCAACCAGACCCCCGGCACGATGGACGGGCTTGGGCTTTCGTACACCACACTAGCCGCACTCAATCCCAGCCTGGTCTTTGTCGAGGCATCGTCCTTCGGGACGACCGGCCCGTACCACAGCTACCGCGCGCTCGGGCTTCAGATGGAGGCCTTCGCCGGCCATGATCTCCTCCGCCACTACCCCGACCGCGACGTGAGTTCGAACACCTGGGCGGTCACCGCTGACGCGTCTGGCGCACTGGGAATGGCGCTCGCGGCACAGATGGCGCTCTATGCTCGCAGGCGCACGGGCCGGGGCCAGTACATCGACCTCTCCATGGTTGAAAACTTCGTCGGACTGATCGGGCACGCACTGCTCGACCACGCCTTCAGCGGACGCGTCCCCGAGAGCATCGGCAACCGCGATTACGCCGCAATCCAGGGCTGTTACCCCTGCGCGGGAGACGACCGTTGGCTCACGCTCACCATTCCGGATGACGACTCGTGGGGCCGATTTTGCGCTACGACCGGGATAGAGGTGGGCGAAGGGGCGGAGGGCTCTTTCGCGACGGTCGGCTCGCGCTACGCCCACCACGACGCGATCGACCGGCTCATCTCCCACTGGACACGGGCGCGATCACGGGAGGAGGCGGTGGCCGCGCTTCGCGGCGCCGGCGTCATGGCCGGGCCTGTCCTCGATGACGCCGATGCCGTCACCGACCCGCACCTGGCCGCCCGTGGCTACTTCGTCGAGGTCCACCAGGAAGACGTGGGCACGCACCGCTACCCCGGCTTCCCCTACCAGTTCAAGAACAATCCTCTCGAAGTGCGCCTCCCTCCCGTCCGGCTGGGCGAGCACAACGAGTACGTCTACAAGGAGCTGCTCGGTGTCTCCGACGAGGAGTACCGCGAACTCGAAGCCGAGGGCCATATCGGCACGGAATACGCATCCCACATCCGGTAGCACATCACAGGAGGAACCATCGCCATGACTTACGCGGAAGAACGAGGATTGCTCGAGCTCGACACCTCCCACGTCGATCCCTGGATTGGCGTGCCCCTGGGGGGCCAACAATTCAAGGAACCCTTCGGCACAAACGACGTCCGCCGCTTCGTCCAAGGCGTCCAGAACCCGAACCCGCTCTACTACGATGAGGTGTACGCCGCCGAGAGCCGCTTCGGGAAGATCCCCTGCCCGCAGTCCTACTTCGGCGGCGGCCCGGGAACGGGCGCCACGCCCGCGATCCAGGGCACCATCCCTGGCACGCACATGCTCTTTGGCGGCGACGAGTTCTGGTGGTTCGGGCCCCGTTGGTATCCCGGAGACACTCTCCGCATGGAGCGCATGCTCTTCGACTACAAGGTAGCGAACACGACCTTCGCGGGACCGACGATGTTCTCCCGCGGCGACACTGTCTACTACAACCAGCGCGGAGAGTCGCTCGCTCGCCAGCGATCGACATCCATTCGCTATCTCGCCGAGAACGCCATCCGCCTCGGTTCCTTCGATGACCAGCGCGAAGAGCCCATGTGGACCGACGAGGAACTCGATGCACTGGAGAACGAGAAAATCGATTACATCAAAACGTACCTGGAGCTTGCCCACGGCAAGCAGCTCTGGGACGGCGTGAAAAAGGGCGACCAGCTCCCCCGCCCCGCGCTCGGCCCCCACAGCAACCAGACGCTGACC
>JBKKBS010000419.1:0-5508 GCA_046713815.1 Tepidiformaceae bacterium | reverse complement strand
GGGGCATCGCTGGCGGACGTATGTACGATGCGCTCATCGCGAAGTGCGCGCACAAGGCTGGAGTGGACGAGCTGCTCACGTTCAACTTCCGGAACTTCGAGGGCCTCATCCCCGGACTCAAAGTCGTAATCCCTGTGCCGTGATTCGCGCTCTGTTCCGGTGCCTGTAGACTCCGGCCCATGGATTGGCAGCCCGTCTTCGCCGAAGCGCTCGACGTCTTTGTCAGTTATCTCCAGATCGACACCTCCAACCCGCCGGGCAACGAGAAGCCAGCGGCACGTTATCTCGGCAGCCTGATCGAACGCGAGGGCATCGCGGTCGAGTACATCGAGACCGCGCCCAACCGCGAGGTCGCCGTCGCCACGCTCAAGGGCGACGGCTCGAAGCGCCCGCTCATGCTCTGCAACCACACCGATGTCGTGCCCGTGGAGGCGCAGTATTGGAACGTGCCCGCGTTCGAGGGCGTGATCCGCGACGGGCGGGTATATGGGCGCGGCGCCGTCGACATGAAGGGCTGCGGCGTGATGCAGCTCATGGCCTTCCTGCAACTGGCGCGGGAGAAGGCCCCGCTCAAGCGCGACATCGTTTTCTGCGCCGTCCCAGACGAAGAGGCGGGCAGCGAGATGGGCATGGTCTGGCTCTGCGAGCATCGCCCGGACATCGTGGACATCGAGTTCGAGCTGAGCGAGGGCGGGGGCGGCTCCTCACGGTTCGGTGGGCAGCCGGCGAAGCTCTTCACAATTGCGACGAACGAGAAGGACATCTGCTGGCTCCGGCTGACAGCGGTGGGCACGCCAGGACACGGCAGCCGGCCCCACGCCGACAACTCCGCCGTCCATCTGATCCGCGCGCTCAACAAGCTCACCGACTGGGACCGGGGTGTGACCTTCACGCCGGACACCGAGGCATACGTCGCCAGGCTGGCGGAGGCGGGACTGCTAAAGGATGCCGGCGACCGGGCGAAGCTTGAGGAGCGCATCCGCGCGACGCCCGAGTTCTACGCGATGTTCCTGAACACACTCAACCTGACCATGCTCGACGCGGGCATCAAGGCGAACGTCATCCCCGCCAGGAGCAGCGCCGTAATCGACTGCCGCCTGTTGCCGGGGCAGAAGAAGGACGACTGGATCCGCCAGGTGCGCGAGCGCATCGACGACGACCGCATCCTCGTGGAACTGGAGTCGCCGGACCAGGGCGAGCCCGAGCAGGTCCCGTGGGATACCGAACTCTTCCGCGTCATCAACGATGTCGTGAAGGGCGCGATGGAGGACGCTGTCGTCGTCCCGGGGATGACCATCGGCGGCACGGACAACCGCTTCCTTCGTGCCAAAGGCATTCCCGCCTACGGCTTCATCCCCTGCCTGCTTTCGTCGGAGGAGCGCGCAGGCTTCCACGGGAACAACGAGTTCCTCACGATCGACAACCTCAATATGGGCGTCGAGCTGATGTACGAGGTCGTGCGGCGCATGTGCGTGTGAGAAGCCGAGAGCCCCAGGACTCTGAGTGCTCTGTCCGAAGTGAGCAGCCGCGGGGGCCCTTACGCGTGCTCGGTGCCGACGACCGCAAAGCCGAGGGCTTGGGCTGCCAGGCCAAGCCTCACGTCATGGGTTACGAACGTCACCGATTCATCGGCGCGGCTTGCGGCATTCTCGACGGCGGTCGCCAGATGAATGGCATCGAGGGTGCGCACATGCGTGGGAAAGGACTGACCTGCTCGAAGGAGCACACGTCGAGAGATCGCAACGAACGTCAGTCTCTGCTCAGCCTCGACTAAAGCGTCGAGATACCCCACGAGCTCCACGTCCGTGATCTTCTGGTCCAATCGTAGTCGCTGAAAGACGCGCCGGACTTCAACTGCCGCAAGATCGCTCGCATAGACGGTGTCGGGGAGGACAGTAAAGTCCACCGGATTTGGCTCGTCGAGCAGGAGCGCAGCCAGCGCGCTTGAGTCAACGTGAACGAGCACTAAAGGCGGTCTTCGCGATCAAGCAGCTCGATGATATCGATCGGGCCGCGCGGTCGCAGCCGCGGTATCGTCGCGAGTTCGGATGCGGGCCGCGTGGCAGGGCGGATATCAAGGCCACCATTGTCCCCTGGCCATGGGATGAGGGAAGCCACCGGACGATCACGGTCGCAAACGACGATTGTTTTGCCGGACCCAACCTCTCGGAGATATTCGCTGAGATGCGCCTTCAATTCTGAGATTTTCACTCGCTTCATGACCACAATATGACCTGATCAAGTCATATTCGCAAGTGTCGCAATGGTGTCCGGGAGAATCCAGCGATCAAACTCCGGCAGGAGTGGCTATTCTTGTCGTTGGGCGAGAGCGTGGGGCACGCCGTCCACGCTCCGCTGTCCCGGATGCGGCTGCGCGGCCTCAGGCGGCCTCGTCCATATTCTTGATCTCGGTGTCGATCTCAAGCGTGATCTGGTCGCTTACGAGGAGGCCGCTGGCGCCAAGCGGGAGGTTCCAGTCCAGGCCCCAGTCCTTGCGGTTGACCTTTGCCTCCGCCGAGAGCGAGACGACCCTGCCGCCCCAGGGCGTCGGCATGGGACCAGCGATTTCGCCATCAAAAGTCACCTCGCGCGTGACATCCTTGATCGTCAGGTCACCGACGAAGCGGTACTGGTTGCCGCCCCGCGCCTCGATGCGCTTCGTGTGGAAGACGATCTCCGGGTACTGCTCCGCGTTGAAGAAGTCCCCGGAGCGGAGGTGGTTGTCGCGCTGGTCGAAGCCGCTCTCGATGGAGGCGACCTTGAAGCGGAAGGTAGCGGCGCTGTTCGCCAGGTCCTGTTCGTCGATCTGGAAGTCGGCGTCGTAATCGAGGAATTTGCCCTTCACCTTCGAGACAAGCATATGCTTGCCAGTGAAGCCGAGGGAGGTGTGGTCGCGGTCGATTTGCCAGGCCATTGTTGTTCTCCTTAGCCGTGCTGCGTTTCAGTAGCTTGGCTACCTTACGTAAGAATCATATGATCTGTTTGTGAGCTACGTCAAGTGAATCTCCTCACGTTTCGTGGTAACCTTGATGCATGGCCAGCACTGCTCATCCCATGGGACTCCACGCGCTGCCGTCCCCGTACTGCCCGGTCTTCCAGGAAGCGGTCGAGCTGATCGGTAAGCGCTGGGCGGGCGCGATCGTGCGTTCCCTGCTCTCGGGCGCCGTGCGCTTCTCCGACATCCTCAACCAGGTACCAGGACTGTCGGACCGCCTTCTCTCGGAGCGGCTGCGAGAACTGGAGGCGCAGGGCATCGTCGAGCGTCGCGTCTACCCGGAGCTTCCGGTGCGCATCGAATACACGCTCACGCCGAAAGGCGCGGAGCTTCGCGAGATCGTGGTCACGATTGACTCCTGGGCCGACCGCTGGTGGACCGTCCCATCCTCCGGCGAGTTTCCCGCGCGCTGAAGGATCGGGCCAGTTCGCCGCGCCGATCCCGTCGCGGTGGCCGGCACGTCCCGTTAGACTCTGGCCATGCCTTCGCCGCTACCACTTGCGCCGTATACCGTGCTCGACCTGACGATCGCCCGCGCGGGGCCGACGGCGGTGCGGCTGCTCGCGGACTGGGGTGCAAACGTGATCAAGATAGAGGCGCCGGTCACGAGCGAGAATGCGAAAAACTCGGTCACGGGGGCGCGGCACGGCCCGGACGAGCAGAACCTCCATCGCAACAAGCGCGGCATGGCCCTCGACCTCAAGCATCCCGAGGGCCATGCCCTCTTCCTCGAACTGGTGAAGCGAGCTGACGTCGTTGTGGAGAACTTCCGTGCGGACGTGAAACATCGCCTCGCGGTCGACTACGAATCCCTGAAGGTAGTGAACCCGCGCATCATCCTCGGCAGCATCTCCGGGTTCGGACAGGACGGCCCCTACCGCGACCGACCGGGCGTGGACCAGATCATCCAGGGGATGAGCGGCCTGATGTCGATCACGGGTGAGCCCGGGCGTGGGCCGATGCGGGCGGGCGTCGCGATTTCGGACACCGCCGCGGGCATGTTCCTCGGCCAGGGCCTCCTCCTTGCGCTCCTCCACCGCGAGCGCACAGGCGAGGGCCAGTGGGTGCACACCTCTCTGTTGGAAGCGATGCTCAACAAGCTGGACTTCCAGGGCGCGCGCTACACGATGCGTGGCGACGTGCCGGGGCAGGAGGGCAACCACCACCCGACGCAGGTCCCCATGGGGATGTTCGAGTCCGCCGACGGGCTCGTGAACATCGCCGCCAGCAATGCAAAGATGTGGACCGCATTCTGCACCGCCCTCGGCGCGGACGAGATGCTCGACCGGCCCGAGTACCAGCACGCACGGGACCGTGTCGCGCACCGCGAGCAGATCCGGGCTGACGTCAACGAAGTCACGAGGCGCTTCACCACCGCCGAACTCGTCGATCGCCTGAATCCCGTCGGCGTGCCCTGCGGCCCCATCAACACGATCGGCGACGCCTTCGAAGACGAGCAGGTGCGCCACCTGCGCATGACCCGCCCCGCTCCCCATCCCGAGATGGGCGACGTGAGCCTCATCCGCAGCCCCATCCACCTCACGGCGTTCGATACGCCCGCGTCGTTCGCGCGCGCGGCGCCCGACAACGGCGAGCACACGGACGAAGTACTGCGCGAGTTCGGGTACGATGACGCCACCATCGACCGGCTGCGCGCCGCGGGAGCCATCGCATGACCCTCTCCCTCGCTACCACCAAGATCATCGCCGAAGTGGACGGACACATCGGCTGGCTCACCTTTAACCAGCCCGAGAAGCGCAACGCCATGTCCATCGAGATGTGGCAGGGCCTCGGCGACGCGCTCGAGCAGTTCCAGGCCGACGACGCCGTGCGCGTGGTGGTGATGAAGGGCGCGGGTGGCAAGGCCTTCGTCTCCGGCGCCGACATCTCGGAATTCGACCAGCATCGCGCCTCCGCCGAGCAGAAGCAGGCCTACGGCGAAACCACCGCGCGCGGCAATCGCTGGCTGCGCAAGTTCGACAAGCCGCTCGTCGCGATGATCCAGGGCTTCTGCATCGGCGGCGGCCTCGCCACGGCGCTGGGGGCGGATGTGCGAATTGCCACGCCGGGGTCGGTCTTCGGCATCCCCGCCGCGCGTCTCGGACTGGGCTACGACTACGGCGGTCTCGCGACACTGGCGCGCCTCGTGGGGCCATCGTGTGCGCGGGATATCCTTTTCAGCGCGCGCTTCCTCGACGCAGACGAAGCGCTACGCATCGGCCTCATTAATAAGATTGTCGATGACGCGGACCTGGAATCGGACGTGCGCGCTTACGTGGGCCTGATCGCCCGGAACGCGCCAATGACCATCCGCGCAGCAAAGGCGGCGCTCAATGAATGGGAGCGCGACTCCGCCGACCGCGACCTCGCTCGCGTGGAGTCGCTTGTCAACGCCTGCTTCGACAGCGACGACTACGCCGAGGGCCGTCGCGCATTCATGGAGAAGCGCAGGCCAGAGTTCCGCGGGCGGTGATTAAGTGGCGGCGGCCCAAGCCCGCTGAACCCTCCTCCCA